>CAUAEH010000034.1 GCA_958427975.1 uncultured Collinsella sp.
TTGTCGCAGCCCCGACCCGCGGTCACGAGCGGGGGCTCCTGTCGTTTCCGTGCCCTCGGATTGGGTCATAGTGTCTGTCCGTCCTCTACCTGCGGTGTTGCCTTGCTCCGGATGCGGTATGCTCAACCTGCGGCGCCTTAGATGTAGTCATTGGGGACGTTCTTAAATGACTAGGTTGGGCACATTGCTTTGAGATGTTATTTAATCGGCTTTGATGGCCATTAAGCCGGCTACCTGCTCAAAGAAATTAGCGGCATTCATCTGCTATCGAAAATAATGCTCAAAAAATCGTCCGAGAAGTCGCGGGGCGATTTTTGATGCGTCGCGCGTCAAGTGATTTGGCAAGTTCTTGGTTAGATATTGGTCAGTTTTGGGGCAACCTTGCCAAAAGCTTGACGGATGCAGATTTAGACGTCGACGAATGAACACTTCGATTGCGATTCAAGCAAAATTCTGGGCTGATTCTCGATAATCGCTTCCAATCGTCCCTTGCCGCGTGCCGCCCTCGCGTACAATCTGCTCCGACATTCGCGCGCCGTCCGGCGCTTAAGAGGGGAGGGCCCCATGGCAAACGAGATTTGGACCATCAAGCGTTGTCTCGAGTGGACCAAGGAGTACCTGGCCGAGCGCGGCGAGGAGCACCCCCGTCTTTCTGCCGAGTGGCTGCTCTGCGCTGCCACGGGTTTGGCACGCATCGACTTATATATGCGCATGGACGAGCCGCTTAACGCGGCTCAGCTCGAGACCATGCACGCGGCCGTTGTTCGTCGCGCTAAAGGTGAACCGCTGCAGTACATCACCGGCAGCACGCAGTTTCGCATGATCGACGTCACGTGCGCCCCCGGCGTGCTCATTCCGCGTCCCGAGACCGAGATGCTCGTCGAGGAAGTCCTCAATTATCTGGATGCCGAGGTGCTGAGCCCCGAGGCTGCTGCCCGTCAGCGTGTTGAGCTGCCTTGGAACGATGAGGTCGAGGAGGCACGCAAGGCTGAGGCCGCGCTGGCAGACGAACGCGCGACCGCCGAGCGCCGTGCCGCCAACCTGACGGCCGCCGATGAGGCTGCGCTGGGTAGCGACGTGCTCGGCAGCCGTGCCTATGCCGAGGAGCTGGCCGACCGCGAGGCCGAGGAGGCCGCCGCGCAGGCAGCAGAAGCCGAAGTCGCGGAAGCCGCCGAGTCCGAGCTCGACGAATACGGCATCGCCATCGAGGGTGCCGACCAGGAGACGGCTTCAGCTCAGGATGCCGCTTCGCCTGCCCCAGCCGAGCCCCGCATCGCCCGCGTTCTCGAGGTCGGCTGCGGCACGGGCTGCATCTCGCTCTCCCTTGCCTGGGAGCGCCGCGGCCACGTTACCTGCACCGCCACCGATATCGAGCCGCGCGCTATCGATCTGGCCACCAAAAACCGCGACGCGCTCGGTCTCACATCCGATGAGGTCGCCTTTAGCCTCACCAACCTGGTGAGTTCCATTCCCCGCGAAGAGTGGGGCACCTTTGATGTGCTTGTCTCCAATCCGCCCTACATTCCGACCGACGTCATGCGCTCACTGCCGCACGAGGTCAAGGACTTCGAGCCCGACCTGGCGCTTGAGGGCGGCGCCGACGGCCTCGATATCTTCCGCCGCCTGCTCAATGCGGCGCCTTACATGCTGCGCGCCGGCGGCCTGTTTGCCTGCGAGCTCTACGAGGGTGCCCTCGACGCCGCCGCCGAGCTCTGCCGCCAGGCGGGTCTCTCGGACGTGCGCATCGTCCGCGACCTCACCGATCGCCCCCGCATCGTCCGAGCCATCGTCACCGAGCCCAAACAGCGCCAGTAATATTTATTAACTGGTTAGCAAAAATTATAAACTAGTTTATAATTAGGACGGCTGAAAGAGGTCGGCCCATGCAACCTCCTACCTTTCGGGAAATCATTGCCCTACTCAAGCACGATGGATTCGTGAAGGTCGCGCAAGTCGGTAGTCATGCTAAGTATGTTTCTGGCGACCGTGTTGTCACCGTGAACGGCTCTGGTGGTGATCGACCAAAGAAGGGCACGTGGGCAAGTATTCGTCGCCAAGCTGGATGGTAGTTGGAGGCAAAATGAGGCAGCGATTTACCTATGACTGCGTTCTCATAAAAGAAGACGACGGGTACTGCGCCAGCTTCCCGCAGATTCCCGGCGCTTTTGCCGATGGCGATACGCGCGAAGAAGCGATTGCCCATGCCACCGAGGCGCTGATGGCGTTTTTGGCCGACGACCTCAACAACGGTTTGACTCCGGCAGGGTACGAACGTTCGGCCGAGGTCGTGGCCCTTTCAGTCGAAATCGACTACGAGGACGCTCGGGAAGCGGCGTGCCGAACATTTAAAGACGCGGCGCTGGACCTCAAAGTCTCCGCTCCGCGGATTACCGCGCTGGTCAAAGCCGGAAAGCTCGATGTTGAACTCGTCGATGGCCGTCGGATGATAACAATAGACAGCATCGAGCGCTACGCCGCCCAAGAACGTCACGCCGGAAGACCAAAGAAGTCTGTAGCCTTCCAATAACCCCCTCACTTTCACCGACTACTAGAGCCGCTCACCAAACCAACATGCACTCTGGCCAAATAGGTTGAACGTTTCGTGCGAGAATGCCCCTCAGTAAACAAACTTTCACCAGAGCGTAAGGGGCTGGCATACACATGCAGACGGTCTATCGGGTATACGAGGGAACGCGCGAGCCGCATCGGCTCGCCGTCGAGCGCACGGCCGAGGTGCTCGGCCGCGGCGGCCTGGCCTTGATCCCGACCGAGACCGTCTACGGTGTCGCCGTGGCAGTCAACGCCTTCTCGGACGCCGTGCCCCAAGATACAAGCGAATTCCCATCGTGGCCGCGCGATCCGCAGGCTGTCGTCAATGGCGCCGCGGTCCCTGCGCTCGGTACCGGCTACCGCCGCATCTTTACCCTCAAGCAGCGCAAGCTCACCCAAACGGTCGCCTGGCTGGTTGATAATGCCGAAGCACTCGACCGCTATGGCGTGGATATCCCGGAAGATGCCCGCGTACTTGCGCGACGATGCTGGCCGGGAGCCCTGACTATCGTGGTCAAGGCGGCTCCCTGCGTGCCGACCTTTATGCGTGCTGCCGACGACACCGTGGCACTTCGCGCTTCGGCCTCGCCCGTGGTGCAAGCGCTCATCCGCGCCTGCGGTAGCCCTCTTGCCTGCACCAGCGCCAACACGCATGGCGCGCCCGCGCCGGCAAGTTTTGCCACGGTGGAGGAGCGCATCCTGGAGGGGGTCGATGTTGCCGTCGACGCCGGCGAGACCCCGTGTCGCGACGCCTCGACCATCGTGTCGTTCCAGCACGGCGGGCTCCAGATCCTGCGCCAAGGCGCACTTCCCGCATCAGAGATCGAACGGGTCCTGTCCGACCCGATGCAATAGAAAGGTGTAAGCGATGTCGTTGAATCTGGGCAGCCTGGGCATGGAAGATGCCTCGTTTAACTTTGGCGGTTCCTACATCATGGCGCTCGACTGCGGCACCACCTCGGTACTTGCGACCATCGTCGACGAGTACGGCTGCATCGTCGCGCAGGCACGTCGTAGCGTCAAAACCAGCTTCCCGCGTCCCGGTTGGATAGAGCAAGACCCCATGGAGGTGCTTGCCAGCCAGATCGGCGTGATGATGGAGGTCCAGTTTAAGAGCGGCATCCATTCTGACCGCATCGCCGCCATCGGTATCTCCAACCAGCGCGAGACCACGGTGGTGTGGGACCGCATAAGCGGCCAACCCATCTATAACGCCATCGTGTGGCAATGCCGTCGCACCGCACCTCTGATCGACGAGCTGGTCGAGCGCGGCGCAGAAGAGCTGGTGCGCTCCCGCACGGGACTCACGCTCGATCCGTATTTCTCGGCTTCCAAGGTGCAGTGGATCCTCGACAACGTCGACGGTGCGCGTGAGAGCGCGGCGGCGGGCGACCTCATGTTCGGCACCATCGATACCTGGCTCATCTACAACCTCACCGGCAGTCAGGTCTTTGCCACCGACTACACCAATGCCAGCCGCACGGCGCTCTTTAATATCCATACGCTCGATTGGGACGACGACCTGCTGGCGCTCTTTGACGTTCCACGTTCCATGATGCCCGAGGTTCGTTGGAGCTCGGGCGACTACGGCCGCGTCGCGAGCGACATCATGACCAACATGCCGCCCATCATGGGCGTGGCGGGCGATCAGCAGGCGTCGCTGTTCGGCCACTGCTGCTTCCATCCCGGCCAGACCAAAAACACCTATGGCACGGGTTGCTTTATGCTCATGAACACCGGCGACGAGGTCGTCGAATCCAAGAACGGTCTGGTCTCCACGATCGGTATCGCCGCGGACGGCAAGATCAGCTATGCGCTCGAGGGTTCTATCTTTGCCGCCGGCTCAACCATGAACTGGCTGCGCAACAACATGGGCATCATCTCGAGTGTGAGCGAGTCCGCGCAACTCGCCGCTTCGATCAACGACAACGAGGGCTGCTACTTCGTCCCCGCCTTCGCTGGCCTGGGCGCTCCCTGGTGGGACCCGCGTGCCCGCGGTATCGTGTGCGGCCTGACCGGTGCCTCGAGTCGCGCGACCATTGTGCGTGCGGCCTGCGAGTCCATGGCCTACCAGAGTTATGACGTGCTGCGCGCCATGGAGCAGGACGTGGGACTTTCGATTGAGCGCCTGTCCGTCGATGGCGGCGCCTCACGCAACGAGTTCATCATGCAATTCCAGGCTGATCTGCTGGATATCCCCGTGCTGCAATGCGAGACGGTGGAGACCACGGCAATCGGTGCCGCGTACTTGGCGGGTCTTGCCGTCGGCTATTGGGAAGACCTTGAAGAGCTGGAGCAAAATGCCCAGATCGTTAGGACCTTCCTTCCCCATATGTCCGCCGAGCGTCGCGAGCAAAACCTTGCGGGCTGGCGTGATGCAGTCAAGCGCTCGCTCAGTACCGCACAGTAGGGCTGCGATGGGCTGCTCGATACAACAAACCGCTAAACTTATGCACGGCGCGCGGCAACAACATCGCCATGCGCCTTGTCAGCAAGGCCATCTTCCGGCCGCAACGAAAGGGGCAATCAACCCATGACCGTCACCTACGATACGTCCCGTGTGACCCTTGTCGATCACCCGCTCGTCCAGCATAAGCTGTCGATTCTGCGCGACAAAAACACCGGCACCAACCAGTCCGCCAGCTCGTGCGCGAACTCGCACTTTTTGACGGCTACGAGGCCATGCGCGACCTGCCCATGGAAGACGTCGAAGTCGAGACCCCCATCACCACCGCAACGTTTAAGCAGCTCGCCGGCAAAAAGCTCGCCATCGTTCCCATTCTGCGTGCAGGCCTTGGCATGGTCGATGGCATCCTCGACTTGGTACCCTCCGCTCGCGTGGGCCACATCGGTATGGAGCGCGACGAGGTTACCCACGAGCCGCACGAGTATTACTGCAAGATGCCCAAGGATATCGACCAGCGCATCTGCCTGGTCGTCGACCCCATGCTCGCCACGGGCGGTTCGGCCGAGATGGCCATCAGCTACCTGCGCGAGCGCGGTGTCAAGGACATCCGCATGCTGTGCATCGTCGCGGCCCCCGAGGGCCTCAAGTCGCTGACTGAGAAGGACCCCGATGTGCAAATCTATACCTGCGCCATCGACGACCATCTCAACGAAGCTGCCTACATCGTTCCCGGCTTGAGCGACGCCGGCGACCGCATCTACGGCACGCTGTAATCTCTGGGCCATACCGGCTAACGTCGAAAATACGAAGAAATGGTGCGCGCGGTCGAACAAAAGACGACCGCGCGCACTCCTGTTAACGGACGTTTTGCCCCGCAGGGTTCGAGAAAAACGTATTACCGTACCTGCGGCATAAAGAAGGTCTTAAGAAAACGAACAGGTGCGTATTAACCGATGCTTTTTCGGTTGTACTTTAGCGATTGGCTCGTACAATAGTCACCAATGTTTGGCGGGAACTGTCCTGTGAGGCGATAAAAAAGGAAAGTGAGGACGTCAGTGTTTCAGATAGCCGATCTGCTCGCTATCGTTGCAGGTGCCATCGCGGGCGCGATTGCCTTCCTTCCCTTTGTCTTTACGCTCAAGCCGGTTCTTGACGATAAGCAGAATGCGGACATGCTCAAGGGTATGGTGAGTCTGGCGGTCTCGGCAATCGCTCTGCTCGTCTTTACCTTGGTTGTGTTTGTGTTGTTCGGAGAGGCATTTCGCATGTTCCTCCTGGGCGAGGCGATCGGCTTCGTGGCCTTTATGGCCGCCTGCGCGGTTCGCGTCGCCAAGGCGCTACGAGATCCTCATGAGGTCGAAAGGTAAGTCGTGGAAATTTTTGAAAAGCTGCCTGATGAGATTAATCATCTGGTCAGCGAGTTCAGCTCCACCCCTGTCGTGGGCGATCTGAGCTGCGGCATCACGCAGTACTCGTTTTGGCTGATCGTCTCCACGATCGTGCTCCTGATCGTCCTGGCCGTGTTCAAGAAGAAGCAGACCCTGGTCCCCAAGGGCTTCTTCGTCAACGGTTTCGAGTACATCATCGAGTACGTCGAGAACGATATCGGCAAGGGCGTCGTGGGTGAGAACTGGAAGAAGCACTTCCCGTTCCTGTGCTCGCTTTTCCTGTTCATCCTGATCAATAACATGATCGGCCTGATCCCGGGAATGAAGCCCGGCACCGGTGCAATCGGCTCCACCGCCGCGCTCGCCATCTTCGCCTTCGTGTACTTCATCTACTACGGATGCAAGGCTCACGGCGTGATCGGCTACATCAAGAGCCTCGCTCCGCAGGGCGTGAGCTTCCCGATGAACGTGCTCGTGTGGGTCGTCGAGCTTTTCTCGACCTTCCTGCGCCTCATCACGCTCGCCGTCCGTCTGTTCTGCAACATGTTCGCAGGACACGTGGTCATGGGCTCGTTCGCCATCATGGCGAGCATGTTCATGCAGCCGCTGCTTCAGCAGGTTTCCGCGGCCCACGCCGTCGGCGCCCTGCCTTCGCTGGCCTGGCTTGCCATTCTCATCCTGATCTATGCGATCGAGCTTGTGGTCGGCGCCATCCAGGCTTACGTCTTCACGGTCCTTACCGCCGTGTATGTCTCCGAGGCAGAGGAGGTCGCGGAGGAGGAGTAGTCTTCCGTTCGCGCCTTAAAGGTAAGGCAATTCGTTAAACCGCCGGTGCCCGTACCCATGGAGCCCGGCAGTTATAAAAAGGTTATCCTGCGTGAAATAAGACACGCACGACAAAGGAGGAATCGTGGGAGTTATCGGTTACGGTCTCGGTGTTATCGGCGCTGGTCTTGCTATCGGCCTGTCTGCTCTGGGTGCTACGGGTGCTATGGCCCGTCAGCCTGAGGTCCAGGGCCGCGTGTTCACCGTCTTCATCATGGGCTCCGCTTTCGGCGAGGCTCTGGCTCTGATCGGCTTCGTTGTCGCGCTGATCGTTAAATAGCACGGAGCGTCAAGTATGAATCTTTCATCCCAGAAGAGCGCGATCGCACTCTCCGCGTCCGCGGCCGCGCTGCTCATGCCGGTTTCCGCGTTCGCCGAGGACGGCGCCGCCGGTGCGGACATCCTCATCCCTAAGATGGCGGAGTTCATCCCGGCGCTTATCGCCTTCCTGATTATCTGGATCGTGCTGGCCAAGGTCGCCCTGCCGGGCATCATGAAAACCATGGAGGAGCGCGGCAAGAAGATCGAGGAGAGCCTCGACGAGGCCGAGAAGACCAAGCAGGAGGCTATCGCCAAGCGCGCTGAGTCCGACTCGATCGTCACCGACGCCCGTCGTCAGGCTGCCGACATCGTTCTCGAGGCCCGTAAGGACGCCGAGTCCGAGCGTGCCCGTATCATCGAGGCTGCTCACAAGGAGGCCGAGGAGATCATCGCCAAGGCCCATACGACCGTCGAGGACGAGCGCAAGTCCATCTACGCCGGTGCCGCGAGCTCCATCGCCGACCTGTCCGTTGCCGTCGCCACCAAGATCGTGGGCGAGGCACTCGAGGACGATGCCGAGCAGAAGAAGCTCATCGAGCGCTACATCCAGGAAGCAGGTAGCCTGAATGCCGACTAGCCGCTATCAGGACAAGGTGCTCGAGACCTACGCGCGTTCCCTTTTGGAAGCCGCTAAGGCCGAGAACCATGTGTTCGAGGACCTCGAGATGATCGAGCGCTTGGCTTCTGCCAGCCCCGAGATCATCGCCGTGCTCGACACCATGTCCAAGCGCGACCAGCTCGACCTTCTTCCCAAGGTGGCAGCTGCCTTTAAGTATGTTGCCGAGGAAGACGAGGATGTAGTGGGCGTGACCGTCACCACGGCGATCCCGCTCGACGACGAGCTGCGTCAAACCATCACTAAGAAATGCGAGCAGGACTTCGGCCGCAAGGTATTCCTTATCGAGCAGGTCGACCCGTCTATCGTGGGCGGCCTGGTGCTCGAGGCCCGCGGCGAGCGTCGTGACATTTCCGTCAAGACGCAGCTGCGCATCGCGCAGGAGACCCTCGCAAACTCTGCTAATTCGTACGGAGGTGAAGCCTAATGTCCGAAACCCTCAATGCCCAGGATATCGCCAAGAAACTGCAGGAGCAGCTCACGAGCCTCTCCGCGACGGTCGATACGCATGAGGTTTCAACGGTCGACGAGGTAGGCGACGGCATCGCGCGCGTCTCCGGCCTCAAGAGCGCCATGGCAGGCGAGCTTCTGGAGTTCAAGAGCTCCGATACCGGTGAGACCGTCTTCGGCCTTGCCCAGAACCTTGACCGTGACGAGGTCGGCGCCGTTCTGTTCGGTGCCGTCGACTCCATCAAGGAAGGCGACGAGTGCCGCACCACTGGCCGCGTTATGGATATCCCCGTGAGCCGTGCCATGCTCGGCCGCGTCGTCAATCCGCTCGGCCAGCCCATCGACGGCCTGGGCGACATCGTCGCTACGCACCGTCGCCCCATCGAGTTCAAGGCTCCCGGCGTCATCGATCGTACCCCGGTGTGCGAGCCGGTTCAGACCGGTCTGCTCGCTATCGACTCCATGGTGCCTATTGGCCGCGGTCAGCGTGAGCTCATCATCGGTGACCGTAAGACCGGTAAGACCGCCATCGCCATCGACGCTATCCTCAACCAGCGCGGCAAGGGCATGGTCTGCATCTATGTCGCCATCGGCCAGAAGGCCTCCACGGTTGCCAACATCCGCGAGACCCTCGCTCAGCACGGTGCGCTCGACTACACCATCATCGTTTCGGCCACCGCTGCCGATTCCGCCCCTATGCAGTACATCGCGCCTATGGCCGGTGCCGCTATTGGCGAGTTCTTTATGTACAACGGCGAGGACGGCAAGCCCGCCAGCGAGACCAACCCCGGCGGCCACGTGCTCGTCATCTACGATGACCTGTCCAAGCAGGCTGTGGCCTACCGTCAGATGTCGCTGACGCTGCATCGTCCGCCCGGACGCGAGGCCTATCCTGGCGACATCTTCTACCTGCACTCTCGTCTGCTCGAGCGTGCCGTCAAGATGTCCAAGAAGAACGGTTACGGCTCCATGACGGCACTGCCGATCATCGAGACCCAGGACGGCGACGTCTCGGCCTACATTCCGACCAACGTCATTTCCATTACCGATGGTCAGATCTACCTGCAGTCCGAGCTCTTCTTCCAGGGTCAGCGCCCGGCAGTCGACGTGGGTATCTCCGTGTCCCGCGTCGGTGGCGATGCGCAGACCAAGGCCATGAAGCAGGTCGCCGGCAACCTCCGTCTGGACCTCGCTTCCTATCAGGAGCTCGCTGGCTTCACGCAGTTCGGCTCCGACCTCGACGAGGCTACTCAGAAGCAGCTGACCCACGGTGCTCGCATGACCGAGCTCCTGAAGCAGCCGCGTTACAAGCCGTTTGAGGTTGGCGAGCAGATCGTTACGCTGTTCGCTGGCAACGAGGGCTTCCTGGATGACCTGGAGATCGCCGACGTGCTGCCTTTCCGTGCCGAGCTCATCGAGTACATGGACAATGGCTTTGGTTCGCTGCTCGACAAGGTTCGCGCCAAGAAGATCGATGATGACACCAAGGCTGAGCTCTTGCGCGTCATCGGCGACTTCAAGCAGCAGTTCATGGCCAAGCACCATTCGGATGTTTCTGGATCAGAGGAGAACTAAGCCCCATGGCCAACCTTCGCGACATTAAGAAGCGAATCTCCTCGGTTACCACGACCAAGCAGATCACGCGCACGATGGAGATGGTCTCTACGGCCAAGATTCGTCGTGCCCTCGATCGCTCCAAGCAGGCCGAGCCCTATAAGGAGGCGCTGACCGACGTCATGTTGACGGTCGCCGGCGACGCCTCCTGTTCGGGCACCGATCCCATGCTGCAGAAGCATGAGAGCGTCAAGCATGGCCTGATTGTCGTTATTGCCTCGGACCGCGGCCTTGCCGGCGGTTTCAATACGACGGTGGAGCGCACGGCCGAAAAGCTCGCCGCTTCTTGGGCGAACGACGGCATCGAATGCGAGATCATCGCGTGCGGGCGTAAGCCGGCCACGTATTTCCGTGACCGCGCAAACGTTGTCATGCACTTTGAGGGCAACTCCTCTGAGCCCGATTTCAATCAGGCCCGCATGATCTCCTCTCATATCTGCGATGCGTATCGTGCCGGTGAGCTTGACCGTGTCGAGCTTGTCTACCACCACGCCAAGAACCGCGTGGATCAGGAGCTTCGCGTCGAGCATCTGTTGCCGCTCGACCCCGAGATGATCGCTATGGCCCACGGTCCGCGTAAGAACGAGACCGACGCCCCTAAGCGCATCTCGTCCACGTTCGAGTTCGTGCCCTCTCCCGAGCATGTTCTCGGCAAGCTTGTGCCGTCTTATATCCTGACGGTCATCTACCAGGCCCTGATCGATTCGGCGGCTGCCGAGCAGGGTGCACGCCGCAAGGCCATGCACTCCGCGACGGAAAACGCCACCGCGATCATCTCGACCCTTACCCGCACGTATAGTCGCGTGCGCCAGGCTTCGATCACGACCGAGATTAACGAGATCGTCGGCGGAGCCTCAGCATTGGAGGAACAGTAATGGCTAATAACACCGTAAAGCTTGCGGTCGAGGAAGCCACCAAGAAGACGACTGCCGGTGATGGTCGCATCGTGCGAATCATCGGCCCTGTCGTCGACGTCAAGTTTGACGGCGCGGTGCCCCCGATCTACAACGCGCTCACGGTCGAGGCCGAGACCCCGATCGGTCATCTGAGCACGATCCTCGAGGTCGAGAGCCAGCTTCCGGGCGGCGTCGTCCGCACGGTCGCCATGTCCTCGACCGACGGCCTGCAGCGCGGCCTCATCGCCACCGATACCGGTGAGCCCATGAAGATGCCCGTTGGTCCCAAGACGCTCGGCCGCATTTGGAACGTCATGGGCAAGCCCGTCGACGGCAAGCCCATGCCCGAGGTGGAGGAGTTCTACCCCATCCACCATGCAGCGCCCCGTTTCGACGAGCTCACCACCAAGACCGAGATCTTCGAGACCGGCATCAAGGCCGTCGACCTGCTCGAGCCCTACATCCGCGGCGGCAAGACAGGTCTGTTCGGCGGCGCCGGCGTCGGCAAGACCGTTCTGATCCAGGAGCTCATCAACAACCTCGCCCAGGAGCACGGCGGCACCTCGGTGTTCACCGGCGTCGGCGAGCGTACCCGCGAGGGCACCGACCTGTTCCTCGAGATGAGCGAGTCTGGCGTTATCGACAAGACCTGCTTGGTCTATGGTCAGATGAACGAGCCGCCCGGAGCGCGTCTGCGCATCGGTCTGGCCGGCCTTACCACCGCTGAGTACTTCCGCGATCGCGGCCAGGACGTTCTGCTGTTCATCGACAACATCTTCCGCTTCTCCCAGGCAGGTTCCGAGGTTTCCGCACTGCTGGGCCGTATGCCGTCCGCCGTTGGTTACCAGCCCACGCTGGCAACCGAGATGGGCGACCTCCAGGAGCGCATTACCTCGACCAAGACGGGCTCCATTACCTCCGTCCAGGCTGTCTACGTCCCCGCAGACGACCTGACCGACCCGGCGCCTGCCACGACGTTTACGCACCTCGACGCCACCACGGTTCTTTCGCGTAGCATCTCGTCGCTCGGCCTGTTCCCGGCTATCGACCCGCTCGCATCTTCCTCCGACGCTCTCGATCCCTCGATTGTCGGCGAGGAGCACTACCGTGTCGCCGTCAAGGTCCAGGAGCTCCTGCAGGAGTACTCCGACCTTCAGGACATCATCGCCATTCTGGGTATGGACGAGCTGTCCGAGGAGCAGCGCCTTACGGTCAACCGTGCCCGTAAGATTCAGCAGTTCCTCTCGCAGTCCTTCCACGTCGCCGAGAAGTTCACCGGCAACCCCGGTGTCTACGTCCGCGTCGAGGATACCGTCCGCTCTTTCGCCGAGATTGTCGACGGCAAGGCCGATGACCTGCCCGAGCAGGCTTTCCGCTATGCTTCCACGATTGAGGACGTGCGCGAGCGCGCCCGCAAGATGGGGGAGAAGTAGGTTATGCGTATCCGCATCGTGTGCCCCGTGAACTGCGCCTATGAGGGCGACGCTGCGTTTGTGTCGATTCCGTCCACGGATGGCGAGTTTGGCGTTCTGCCTGCTCACTCCAGCGAGATCTGCACGATCGACCGCGGTTACGTTCGCGTTTCCGATAAGGCCATGGGCACTGTCGACCACACGTTTGCCGTGGCCGGCGGCTATGCCCAGGTTGCGGACGATGTCGTGACCGTTCTCGCCGAGCGCGCTTGCGATTTGGCGACCGTCGATGCCGACAAGCTTAAAGCTGATATTCAAGGTTTTGAAGAGAAGCTGGGTAATTTGTCGGAGGATGATGCACGCCGCGCCTACCTCTATAATGAAATCGCATGGTGTAAGCTCAAGCTTGCCCAATAGTCAAACGATTTAGCGTTCGACCATTTGCGAACACATCATGCCCGGGATGGCCCAGCCATCCCGGGCATGCTTTTTGAAAGGGTAGACCTTGGATATTATCCGCGTTGAGGGTGGCCACGCCATCGGAGGCTCCGTGCCCGTTTCGGGCGCCAAGAACTCCGCACTCAAACTCATGGCGGCAACGCTTCTGGCGCCGGGCAAGACGACGCTGCAGAACGTGCCCGATATTTCCGATGTCCACGTGATGGGCAAGGTGCTCAAGGGCATGGGCGCTACGATCGATGTTCTCGACGAGCACACGCTCGAGATTGATACCTCTCAGGTCGATTCTTGGGAGGCCCCCTACGAGCTCGTTGCCAAGATGCGTGCTTCCACAGCCGTGATGGGACCCCTGCTGGGTCGCTTCCATCGCGCCAAGATCGCCATGCCGGGCGGCTGCAACCTGGGTGCTCGCAAGATCGATATGCACATTCTTGGTCTCGAGGCCCTGGGCGTTGAGTTCGATACCGCCCACGGTTACATCAACGCTAATGCGCCCCAAGGTCTGCGCGGTACCACCGTCACGCTCGAGTTCGCCAGTGTCGGTGCGACCGAGAACCTCATTATGGCATCCGTGCGCGCGAAGGGTACCACGGTTATCGACAATGCCGCCCGCGAGCCCGAGATCGTCGATCTCGCCAACATGCTCAACGAGATGGGCGCTAAGATTGTCGGCGCCGGTACGCCTGTCGTGACCATCGAGGGCGTGGAAGAGCTGCATCCCGTTACCCATCGCGTAGTGGGCGACCGCATCGAGGCCGGCACCTTTATCGTCGCCGGTGCGTTGATGGCCGACGATCGCGGTGTCGACGTCACGGGTTTTTGCCCCATTCACTTGGGCATGGTGCTCAAGAAGATGGAGCTCATGGGTATCGACTGCGAGCGCGTCGAGGATGGCGTCCATGTAAACCGTGCCGAGCGTATCAAGCCGGTCGACATCCAGACGCTTCCGTTCCCCGGCTTCCCGACCGACATGCAGGCGCAGATTATGGTGCTCTCCGCCCTTGCCGATGGTAGCTCCGTTATCACCGAGAACATCTTCGAGAATCGCTTTATGTTTGCCTCTGAGCTGGTGCGCATGGGTGCCGACATTCGTATCGAGAGCCATCATGCCATGATTCATGGCGTCAAGGGCTTCTCGGGTGCACAGGTTACCTCGCCCGATCTGCGTGGCGGAGCGGCCCTCGTCGTAGCGGGCTTGATCGCCGACGGGACGACCGAGGTTTCGGCCATCCATCACATCAAGCGCGGCTACGAGCGGTTTGTCGAAAAGCTGCAGGCGCTTGGCGCGCATGTCGAGCATGCTACCGTCCCCGATCCCGTCATCTACTAATACAGGTTGCCTATGTTTAATAAAAAGCCCCTCGCGGATACCACCACCCGAAGACCCTCAACTGGTGCGCAGGCCAAGATCTACAGTCGCGATAACGTGGCTCGCTATTCCGAGCGCGCTCGTCAACGTCGCCGTAGCCACACGATTCGTCACGTCGCGCTCATTGTCGTGCTTGGCGTGCTGCTGAGTGCCACTACCGCTGCCGGCCTGTGGTTTGCCACCATTATGGGCAAGCTCGGCGATTCTAATGTCATTACCGACAATCTGCGTCGGGTTCTGGTTGACACCGATGAGGCAAAGGATCCGTTCTACGTGCTGCTTCTTGGCACCGACGGCCGTCCGGGCGAGGATACGTATCGTGCCGACTCGATTATCCTGGCACGCATCGACCCCACGCAAAAGCAGGCGACGCTCATTTCCGTTCCGCGCGACACCAAGGTCGAGTACAAGGGCGAGACCATGAAGATCAACGCCTGCCATACCGTTGGCGGCGCCGAGGCCATGGTCGAGGCGGTCAACGAGCTGTGCGGTGTTCAGATTTCCCACTATGCCGAGGTCAGCTTCGACGGTATGCAGGCGCTGATTGATTCGGTTGGCGGTATCGACATTAACGCAACCGATGATGTTGACGACCCCGAGCACCTGGATATTAAGATTACCGCTGGCCAGCAGCATATGGACGGTGCCACCGCCCTTACCTATGCCCGCTGCCGCTACACCTATGCCGACGGCGATTACACGCGCATGCGCCACCAGCGTCAGGTGCTTGGCGCCCTTGCCAACCAGATTCTCAATAACTTCGATGCCACGAAGATCTTTGGCCTGGTTAATTCGCTGTCCGATATGCTCGTAACCGATATGAGCGTTCAGGATATCGTGGCTACGGTCAACGCCATGCGCGGTATGGATGTCGACGGTATCTACTCGGCCAACCTGCCCTCGTACGCCGACGACAGCACCATGATCGACGGTGTGAGCTACGTCTTTGTCTACGAGGACGAGCTCAAGGAAATGATGGAGCGCGTCGATGCCGGCAAGGATCCCAAGGGTCCCAACACCATGGGTCTTTCCGACGGTTCCAGCTCTACGATCGGCGACCTGAACAACAACACGTCTGACGACTACGCAAACGGTACCGCAACCTCATCGGTCAGCTCTGACGATTCCGATGACTCAAGCGATTCGAGCGATTCGGACTACTACGAAGAGCCCACCGGCGACGGCAACGGCTACGAAGCCAACTACTAGAGTTACGCGGTTTTACCAAACCGCGTAACCGCTTGACGCTGCAAACCCGCCAGAGCGGCAATCTGCCTTTCAACTTCGGCGGCATGATCAAAAGATCAATGCCGCCTCGTTTCAAGGCACCTTGCTCGCTCTGGCGGGTTTTCGCTGTCCGCGCCAAAACATCGGCGTTGCCGGAACACTTGGCACTTGGGGACGTTCCTTTTGTGCCGGCAGTTTGGGACACTCCTTGCGTTAAGAGGCTGGCGTGCGTCAACCTGTTCTCATTGCAGCAAAAAAATCGCCCCGTTCTCGGTTGAGGACGGGGCGATTCGTCTTTTGGGCTTATGCAGCCAGGCTTATGCAAAGCGGGCGACGAGCTCCTGGAGCACGTCGGTCATCTTGACGAGCGAACGGACCGGGACGAACTCGTTGACGCCGTGGTAGCAATAGCCGCCGGTGGAAAGGTTGGGGCAGGGCAGACCGCGGAACGACAGCTGAGCGCCGTCGGTGCCGCCACGAATCGGCAGCACTTGGGGCTCAACGCCGCAGGCAAGGTAGGCTTCCTTGGCAACATCAATAAGCTCGGGATAGTCACGAACGATCTCGGCCATATTTCGATACTGCTGCTTAATCTGGACTGTCACGCGCTCCTCACCCAGACGCTGGTTGAGCATCGAGGCGGCGGCATCAATAAGGTCGAGTTTCTGCTGGAACTTGGCGGCGTCATGGTCGCGGATGATATAGCGCGCTGTGGCGTGATCGACGGTCGCAGACACACCCTCAAGGTGATAAAAGCCCTCGTAGCCTTCCGTATACTCCGGGCGCTGCACGTAGGGGAGCAACGCGTTGAAGTCGCAGAACAGATTGCCTGCGTTGACCATACGGCCCTTAGCGTCGCCCGGGTGGATGGACTGGCCCTCAAAGCGGACGGTCGCCTCGGCGGCGTTAAAGCACTCCCACTCCAGCTCGCCGATGGGGCCGCCGTCGACCGTGTAGGCGTACTTGCAGCCAAAGGTAGCGATATCCAACAGCTCGGCTCCGTGGCCGATTTCCTCGTCAGGGCAGAAGCAAATGCCGAGTGCGGGATGGGGCAAAGAAGGGTCCTGAGCGATACGCGCGACAAGCGACATGATCTCGGCGACGCCTGCCTTGTCGTCCGCGCCCAGCAGCGTGGTGCCATCGCTGCAGACCAGGTCCTCACCCGCGAGGTCGTTCAGGGCGGGAAGCTTGGCGGTGCTCATGGCAACGGGCTTACCGTCAACCGTGCCGCAGACCAGGTCGCCGCCTTCGTAGTGTACGATGTGCGGCTTCACGCCGGCGCCCGGTGCAACTTCGGTGGTGTCGAGATGGGCGATCAGGCCCAGGGCGGGCTTGTCCTCAGCGCCCGCACTTGCGGGGATATGCGCGCAGACATAGGCGTGCTCGGTCACGTAGGCATCTTCCGCACCAAGCTCGCGCAGCTCTTCAGCCAGCACGTTGGCAAGGTCAAACTGAACGGCGCTCGAGGGTACCTGGTCGCAGTTTGCATCCTCGGACTGCGTGTTGATCTGGACGTAGCGCAAAAAGCGCTCGAGGACATCGGGGCTCGTGGTGGTGTTTTCCATAAAGACCGCTCCAATCTTGGTCGTCGTGTGCAACAAGAACTCTAGCACGGTATGCCACGGCATACCACGACGCTTGGATGGGGTAGAATCAGCCATTGAATGCAGAAGGGACGGAAGATCATGGATACGACAAATAGCTCGCGCGAACTACATCTGACGGTGGCGAACGAAGACTACTTGGAGTGCATGGTTCGCATTGAAAGCGAAGAGGGGGAAACCAACGGCGTGCGATCGGTCGACATCGCGCAGCGCCTTGGCGTCTCCAAGGCATCGGTCAATAAAGCGGTTTCGGCGCTCAAGGCATCCGAACTTGTCGAGCAATCGCACTACGGCAAGGTGATCCTGACCGATCGCGGCCGCGAGGTTGGCACGGCTATCTGGTACCGTCATCGCCTCATCCGCACGTTTTTGGTTCAGGAGCTTGGTGTCGAATTTGAGCGAGCCGATTCCGAGGCCTGCATGATGGAGCATGCGCTATCCGAGGACACGATGAGCCGCTGGCTCGCCTATCTCGTAAAGCAGGGAATCAGCGTCGAGGAATAGCGGGATATATATGGATACGAGTTATTACAACCGCTTTGGTGCCGAGGAACTTACGCGCCGCTTGTCGAGCGAGACCTTGTTGGCGCAGGGCCCCATGGGCAGTGTTCTGTTGAGTGAGTACGATGCCGCCGACATTCCACCGGCGTTTTGGAATCTGGCAGAGCCGCAGACCGTTTCTCGTATCCATCGCTTGTATGTCGCCGCCGGCGCACAGGTGCTCATTACCAACACCTTTCAGGCATCGAGCTATGCCCTCAAGCACGACCAGATTGCGCCGTCCGTGGCGGAGGTCAATCGCGGGGCCGTCGACGATGCCCGCCAGGCGCACCCTCAGCTGCTGCTGGGCTCGATGGGCCCGATCGGTATTGAGTGGTTTGCCGAGGACTCTGCCGAGTATCGTGAAATCCGAGGCATTGCGCGCGAACAGGCGCACGCCTTGCTCAACGCCGGCGTTGACGGTCTGCTGATCGAGACGGTGACGTCTATCCGTAATTTGCAGCCCATGCTTGCCGGCGCCCGAGACGCCGCCGACGGCATGCCTGTTCTGGTGAGTTTTGTCGTTGACGATAAAGGCGACCTGTTGGGCGATGGCCTCAACATCGAGGCAGCCGTTTTGTACTCCGAAAAACACGGCGCAAACTCGGTTGGTGTTAATTGCTGTTCGCTTGCGGCCGCGAACGCGGCGGTGCCCAGGATGGTTGCATCGGCGACTACTCCCGTCACGGTGCGTCCCAACGTGGGCGACCCGGTCCAGACTCAGGATGGCCCCGTATGGCACGAGAATCCCGAAGCTTTCGCGCGCGCATGCATCGAATGGAGACATGCCGGTGCCGCAATGGTGGGCAGTTGCTGTGGAACCACGGCAATCACTACGGCAGCGATGGCCGAGGCGCTCGATATATAAAGGGCAAAACCGCTCCATACGGGGCGGTTTTTTTATTGCCTGCATGTCCTCGGCAGCATTTGCCCAAATGGTGAATGCTGGTGCCGGCAGGTTGCCGAGTGCATGTTGCGGGTATACCCCATGCGTACCATGATCCAAACACTGCGAGGTGTCTGCGCGTGTGCGCGATAATTCATTTTGGAACTGACGGTTGGCGCGCTCGCGTCGACGAGGACTTCACTGCCGATAACGTTGCCCGTATCGCCGATGCCGTCGGCGAGTTGTGGCAAAAGACCAATCCGGGCAAAACGGTATATATAGGGTTCGATACCCGGCCCCTGGCGTGCGAGTTCGCTGAGCTTGCGGCGGGCGTGCTAGCGGCGCACGGGCTAGACGCCGTGCTCGCTTCGCGACCTGTCCCGACCCCTGCCCTTACGTGGGCGGCGGCTTATGACGGTGAGGCGTGCGGCGCGCTCATGGTGACGGGGTCCCATCATCCGCAGGGCTATCTGTGCCTCAAGATTCGCATGGGTGACGGCTCGACCGCCAACCAGGATGTCATCGAAGAGCTCGAAGAGACCATGGCTCCCGAGCCAACGGGGATCGAGGGGCAATATCGCACCGCGGATATCATTCCTGACTATATGCAGACGGTGGCATCGTTTGTCGATGCCGAAGCCATCCGCGCCGCGCACCTGCGCGTGGTTGTCGATCCCATGGGCGGCGCAGCCCAGGGCTATCTAGCCGACTTGCTGCGCGAGCTTGGCGTTGAGGTGCACGAGATTCACGCCGGGCAGGCGTCTGACCAAGAAGATATCTGCCCCGACCCCGTTGAGCCGTGGGTGGACGCTTGCGAGCGCACGGTTATCGAGGACGGAGCTTGCGCTGGCCTGGTGACCGACGGCGACGCCGACCGTATCGGCGCGGTTGACGAGCGCGGCAGATATATACATCCGCATCAGATCATGGCGCTCGTTTTGGGCGACTTGGTTCAATTTCGTAATTTGAAGGGGCGCGTCGTCGTCAATCTTTCATGCTCGACGCTCGTGCGCCGCATTGCCGATGCGCTTGGCTGCCGCGTGACCGTCAAACCAGTCGGTTTCAAATATATAGCGGCAGAGATGAAGAAGGGCGGCGTCCTCATGGGCGGCGAAGAAGCCGGTGGTATCGGCATCGCCGCGCATATGCCCGAGCGCGATGGAATCCTCGCCTGTCTGATTCTGTGTGAGCTTATGGCAAAGACGGACGCGCCTTTGGGCGTTCTGGTCGACCAACTCGAGGACAGTTTTGGTAAGACGAGTTACGGTCGACGCGATTTGCGCCTTGAGGCCGAAGATGCCGAAACGTTACGAACCCTGCTGCCGGGCGTAAACCCCAAGTCGATTTGTGGCAAGGTGCCGCAAAACGTTAGTCATATGGACGGCTTGCGTCTGTCATTTGAGGATGACACGTGGCTGCTGGTCCGTCCTAGCGGGACCGAACCAGTGGTGCGCGTCTACGCCGAGGGGTTCTCGGTGGAAGAACGCGATGAGTTGCTCGATGCTGGCTGTGCTTTAGCTAGGGGGACGTATCCGCTTTAACCATGAGACTGCCTTATATAAAGAGATGCTCGGCGAGCGGTAGTTAACGGCTGGCAAACGTTAGTCGGATCACAAGATGTGTAGGAAATGTGTACGCCCAGATTCCCGCCCGCGGGGCCCCTCCGGTCTGGCAATATATCTCCTTGCCGCGCGGCCCGGTGGAACCG
>CAUAEH010000035.1 GCA_958427975.1 uncultured Collinsella sp.
CGAGCACCTGCGGATACTTCTTCATGATGCCGGCAAGGTCAGTAAGGGTGCGGCCGGTGCGCTTGAGCACGGCCAGCAGTTGCAGAGCCGTCACCAGACCGTCGCCAGTAGTGTTGTGCTCCAGGAAGATGATGTGGCCGGACTGCTCGCCGCCGATGACGGCGCCGTCCTCGAGCATACGCTCAAGAACATAGCGGTCGCCCACGGCGGTCTGGACCATCTCGAAGCCCTGCTCCTTCATGGCGATGGAGAAGCCCAGATTGCACATAACGGTCGAGACGATCTCGGAGTTGGCGAGCTTGCCGCGAGCGGCCAGGTCGGAGCCGCAGATGGCCAGGATGTAGTCGCCGTCGATCTCGTTACCCTCGCTGTCCACGAACAGCACGCGATCGGCGTCGCCGTCGTGGGCCAGACCGATGTCGGCGTGGGTGCGCAGCACGAGCTCGCGCAGGGGCTCAAGATGAGTGGAGCCGCACTCGACGTTAATGTCGGTGCCGCAGTAATCGGTGTTGATGGCATGGACCGTGGCGCCCAGGCGCTGCAGCGCGGCGGGCGTGGTCTGGCAGGAAGCACCGTGGCCGCAGTCGACGGCAACGACCAGGCCGTCGAGTTTAAGGCCGTCGAGGGTGCTGATAGCGTGGTCGACATATGCCTTGCGAGCGTCCTTCATCTTGATGATGTGACCCACGCCGGCACCGGTCGGCAGCGTATCGGCAGCCATGGCCTCCTCGGACATGACCCAGGCGCTGATCTCTTCCTCGACAGCATCGGGAAGCTTCATGCCCTTGCGGCTAAAGAACTTGATGCCGTTGAACTCCGGCGGATTGTGCGAAGCGGAGATGACGATGCCGCCGTCGAGCTCGTTTTGGACGGTAAGCAGCGCCACGGCCGGCGTAGGGATAACGCCGCAGCAGTGCGGGCGGCCGCCCTCGGCCATAATGCCGGCGGTCAGAGCGCTCTCGAGCATGGTGCCCGAAAGACGCGTGTCGCGGCCGATGCAAATATCCGGACCAAGGAACTTGGTCGCCGCACGGCCAAGGCGAAACGCGAGGTCGCACGAGAGGTCGGCGTTGGCGACGCCACGGACGCCGTCGGTACCGAAGATGTTCTGGGGCATAGGATCGCTCCTTCCCAAGTGGGCAAAACGCAGTCGCCCACCCTAGTCGAAAAAGAAAAGCGGGACCCGCCGAGCAATCGGCAGGCCCCGCTTGTACATTGTATCTCGTAAGGAGATAAAACCTTAGCGCTTGGAGAACTGGGGAGCGCGGCGAGCCTTCTTGAGGCCGTACTTCTTGCGCTCGACCACGCGAGCATCGCGCGTAAGGAAACCGGCCTTCTTGAGGTCAGCACGGTAGTCGCCAGCGTTCAGAAGAGCGCGAGCGATACCCAGGCGCAGAGCGCCGGACTGACCGGAGATGCCGCCGCCATCGCACAGAGCGATAACGTCGAACTGACCGGCGGTGTCGGTCACCTTGAAGGGAGCAAGGGCGTTCTCAACGAGCTGATGACGGCCGAAATACTGCTCGGCGTCACGCTTGTTGATGGTCACCTTGCCGGTGCCGGGGACGAGACGGACGCGGGCGACGGCGTTCTTACGACGGCCGGTACCCTGGTAGACAACGGTGTTCTCAGCCATCTTTAAGCCTCCAGCTCAATCTTCGTGGGGTTCTGGGCAGCGTGCGGATGCTCGGCACCAGCGTAGACCTTAAGCTTGGTCATCTGGGCACGGCCGAGGGTGGTCTTGGGCAGCATACCGCGAACGGCGCGCTCGATGACCTTCTCCGGGTGCTTCTCCATAGCCTGGCGGAAGCTCTCAGCCTTGAGGCCGCCGTTGTAGCCGCTGTGGCGATAATAGGTCTTCGTGTCGGCCTTGTTACCGGTAAGCTGGACCTTATCGGCGTTGATGACGACAACGAAGTCGCCGCAGTCGCTGTTGGGCGTGAACTGGGGCTTGTTCTTACCGCGCAGGATCATTGCGATCTGGGTGGCAAGACGGCCCAGGACAGCACCATCGGCGTCGACGAGAACCCAGTTGCGCTGGACCTCGCCCTGCTTGGCGTAGTGAGTCGATTTCGAAATCACTTAGACTCCTCCATGTACAGTACGTGTTGTTACAGAGATTCACGGGGCTCTGCAAGTAACCCGTCCATATTACCCCGCTCGTCGCCCGAGTCAACAGGTATTTTGGCTCTGACCAGACTTTCTGCACATGTCGTCCATGGGTCATGACGTCGCGACGCTAGCGCTCGACAAATGCCTCGATATCACTCAGTAGGCGCTTTGCCTCCTGGCGGCCCTGAATATACAGGTCGAGGAGCTTTGCCGAATCGTGCTCAACGTGGCCAACCTCGACCGGCTTTTGCGGAGCAATGACCAGCGCACGGCCCTCGCGCTCATACTTCCACAGATGCATGCGCTGGATGTTATAGCGGTCGTGGCGCGTCTCGATAGCCTCGAGCAGATAGGGGTAGTCGGCATAGCGGGCTCGTGCGGCGGGCATAAACTCGTAGGGCTTTTTCTCGTACGAGCGGTCCTGCGTGACAATGACAACCGCGCGATCGAAGCCCGCCTCCTCCAGCACGTGCTCGATAGGGACCGAATCGGCTACGCCGCCGTCGACGTATTTGTGCCCGTCAATCTCGACCGGCGGCGTCACCAGCGGCAGCGAGGTCGAGGCGCGCACGGCGTCGAGGTCAAGCACGGCGCTTTTGACCGGCAGGTACGCGGCGGTTCCAAAGAGCATGTCCGTCGCGACGGCGTACATCTCGATGGGGCTCGCGTCGAACGTCTCGTTGTCAAAGGGATCCAGGCGGTCCTGGACATCGTTGAAGATAAAGTCGTAGCCGACGATGGAGCCCGTGGACGCAAACGATGCGGCGCCCATGAAGCGGTTGTCGTTGCAGAAAGCCAGGTTGATGCGGTTGGCACGGCCGATCTGGTGCGACTTGTAGTTCACGCCGTTGAGGGCGCCGGCCGATACACCATATACCGCCGGAATCTCGACGCCGGCCTCCATGAGGACGTCGAGCACGCCCGCGGTAAACTGCCCGCGAAAACTACCGCCCTCCAGGACGAGCGCGACCTTCCCGGCGTTCTTTGCCTTATCTTCTGCAGTCATATTGACCTCCTGCTGTTTCGTTTTGGCCTTCTTCTACCCAGTTTTGGGATAGAGAGCGCATTGGTTTTGGAGTTGCGGAGGACGGGTCGGTCGGCGGGAAAGCGCATCCCACCCTGCGTTGCTGCGGCGTTTTCTTAACGCTCGCGCCCTGCATAGAGTTCGATTCTCCGCGGTACAGGGGTGGCGTTGGCGCGGGGTATTGCCGGTCGTCATCCCATCGGCTCGCATCTATATAGGGTTGGAGCTTTGCGCGGAGAATCCGCGTATTTGCTGCGCAAATACGCACCGGCTTCGGCCGCCTGCCGGCGTCCTCGCCCGCTCGCTACAAACGCTTCGCGTTTGTTTAACGCCCGCGCCCTGCATAGAGTTCGATTCTCCGCGGTACGGACAAGAAATAAAAAGGCAGGTAGATACGAATATCTACCTGCCTGTTACTTATGGTGGAGGCGCGGAGAATCGAACTCCGGTCCACGAAAGCCCCCTGATTGGCATCTCCAAGCTCAGTCGCTGGTTTTGTCTCGGACGCTTTGCGCGCAGCGACACGCTCGCGGCATCCCAACCGGTTCGGTCTTAGCCCGCGCCATACCGATTACGTGCGCAGGAGCATTCCCCTAAAATGACGTCGCGCCGGTGTCGGGGAAATCACCGGGTTGACGCGCCGCTATAAATTAAGCAGCGAGAGCCATAGGCTCAAAAGAAGAGTTGTTGTCAATTCAATTTGACGGTACCCCTGTTTAACGAGGCGAGGAGACCTCGGCTTGCTTCCTCTCTCAGAGCTATCGTGTCGAAACCAGTCGCCCCCGAATGTCGGGAAAGTCTGGATGGTGTCGGGTCTGCAAACACCCGATAACCGTCGACTTTTCAAGGAACACGCGGGGTGAACCCCGCTCGTGGATAGCTATCTTACCACGTTCTAAAGGCAGGCAGTTGTTCTATGCACGAGCTGTGAAGACCCCAATGTGCGCCGCACTACGCACTTTTGCTACCGATCGCGTCACGTATATTTTCGCCAAGCAAAATTGACCCGTCGAAAGGACCGTTATGGATACCAAGCAGCAACTCGTCAATGCCCTCGCAGGCCTGGGCTCAACCATTACCGAAGCTATGGATGTCATCGAGGGCTTTGTCCCCTGCGGACATCCCGCCCTCACGGTTTCGAACGCCCTTGTTGCGCTGGACGCTGACGATGATGCAGCTCTCGCCCAGCAGCTTGAGACCGTCGAGGGCTTTATCGACCACGTGAGCGAAAACCGCGGCGTGACCGCCTACCACGGCATCGAGGTCGAGCTCGCGGGTCCCAAAGCCGATCTGCTCGCAGCAATCCGCGAGGTAGGCGCCTTTATGCAGACCGCAGGCGTCAAGAACACCCAGGTAAACGAGTGGGTCTACCGCAGCCTGGCAGCGCTAAACGATTCCGACGAAAAGGCAGCCGAGAAGCTCGCAGAAAGTCCCGCCATTAAGGCCGAGCTTTTGTAAATAGCAGACGCGGGCCCCTTGGCGCATCGTCGTCCAAGAGGCCCGCAAACAGTTCGCGTCAACCGATAGCCGCGCCGCCGCGTTCGACCAAAGCCAGAATCGGCATCATTTGGCGCGGGGTCTTTGCTGCAAGATCGGCATGTTCGAGCAGCTTACGATCGTTGGTCACCAAGTAATCGACCTGTGCGCGCTTGCACGCGGCGAGTACCAAGTTGTCCTCGTAATCGCAATGGAGCGCTAAGTATTTGTCGGCCAGCCAAAGGTCCGACGCATCTGCACCCACGGCCGTGGCGTTTTCAGTCATGTTCCGAACAAACGCCAACGCCGCATCGCCAATTGCGCGGGCAGATGCCTCGTCGAGCGCTCCCCCGCCGGCAAGAACGCTGCGCTTCAGTTCGTGTTGGACAACGTACAGCACGTCCTTGGCGATATGCACCGGAAAGAACAGCAACGCCCCCGCCTCCGTCGCCTGCCCAATAAACGCGCGTGCGGCAAGCGACTCGGCATGGTCGACGCAAAACGAATCAACCCATACGTTGGCATCCACCATTATTTTGAGGGGAGCCCCGCTCACAGGATCATCCCCTTTTGGCGATAGCGCTCGTCCATGGCTTCGGAATAGATTGTGTCCCAATCGCGATCGTCGGATACGGGCGACGTAGCAATGCCCAGGTCCGCGTAAAGCTGATCCGCCGCCGCCCAGGATGCGGCAAACGGAGAATCCAGTGCGGCACCCCGCTGCCGGTCGTTAACGGCCTCAAGGATTTCTTCACACGAACCGCCGCCCTGTGCAACCTTGGCCACGACTTTTTTAATAAGGTCGGGCAGCGTTCCGCCCGACAGTCGCAGCGTCTCCTCGGCGCGCTCTTTAACCGAGCGATCCACGCGAACATTTACCTGCGCCATACTGCCAGCAACGCTCATATTGATCACGCTCCTCCCGCATGCTATCACTGCTAGCACCACTATAAATGGCTGATAGCACACGGTCAAACACAAAAAAGCCTGCACCAGGACGACGGCAGTGCCGCCCGGGTGCAGGCCATAAACTCAAGCAAAAGCGTTAGCGTAGATAGGCCTTTGCGTTGCCCAGGCTGTAGGCGATCGTTGAGCCGTTGTGCAGCAGTGACGAAGTCTGCGGAGTGATCATGCCGGTAATACCCAATGCCAACAGCGCCGAGTTGGTGAGCATCACCTTGGAATACGAACTCGTCAGACGGTCGATAAGCCCCTGGCTCATGCGGCGTAGACGCACGATTGCAGCCAGATCCGTATCGGTCAGGATGATATCGGCGACCTCCTTGGCGATGTCGCTTCCGCCACCCATGGCCAGCCCCACGTCGGCCAAACCGAGCGCCGGCGAATCGTTGACGCCGTCGCCCACCATGGCAACGTGGCGCCCCTCGCCCTTAATGCGCTCCACATACGCGTACTTGTCCTCGGGCAGCAGCTCGGCCTTAAACTCGTCGACACCCGCCTCGCGAGCAATGCGCTCGGCCGTGCGCTCCGAGTCGCCCGTGAGCATGACCACGTGCTTAACGCCCAACGCATGCAGGTCGGCGATGGCCTCGCGGACCCCGGGCTTAAGCGGGTCCTCGATGCCGAGCACGCCCACAACGGTGCCATCGACCGCCAGGTACAGCGGCGACAAGCCCTGCATCTGGGACTCGATGCGCTCCTTGATGTCAGATTCGAGCCGTGCGCCCTCGTCCTCAAATACAAAGTGCGCGGAACCGATGATGGCGCGACGCCCTTCAATGGACGAAGCGATGCCGTGTGCCACGATGTACTCGACGGCGGCATGGCGCTCGCGGTGCTCGAGCCCGCGCTCGCGTGCCGCATTGACCACGGCGCGTGCCACCGGATGCGGGAAATGCTCCTCCAAGCAAGCGGAAAGGCGCAGGATCTCGTCCTCGCTCCAGCCATCGGTCGTGAGCACGCAAGCTAGACGCGGCTGTGCCTCGGTGAGCGTGCCGGTCTTGTCAAAGACAATGGTATCGGCCTTGGCAAACGACTCAAAGTACTTGGCGCCCTTGACCATCACGCCCATCTTGGCGGCATCGCTCATGGCGGTCATGACGGCGACGGAACCCGTGAGCTTGAGTGCACACGAGTAGTCGACCATCAGCGCCGCCGAGGTCTTGATGAGGCTACGTGTGGTGAGCGCGACAAGGCCCGCAAGCAGGAAATTCCACGGGACGATCTTGTTGGCAAGGTCCTCCATATGCGACTGGCCCTCGGACTTGAGCGAGTCGGCCGTCTGCACGAGCGAGACGATTGAGCGCAGTTTGGTTTGCGCCGTATTGGCGCGCACGCGCACCAAGATGCCACCGTCTTCCACGACGGTACCGGCGAACACGTCGTCGCCCACGCTGCGCTCGACGGCCAGCGGCTCGCCAGTCAGGGTCGCCTGGTTGACCATAGCACTCCCCTGCTCGACAACACCGTCGATGCAGATGGACATGCCGGTGCGCACGGCGACCAAATCGCCGGGTTCAAGCTCAGTGGCGGCAACGCTTACCTCGGTGTCGCCGACGACTTTTTGCGCCTTGTCGGGCACATCGAGCAGCGAGTTGATGAGCTCGTTTTCGCTCATGGCGCGGGTGTAGTCCTCGAGCAGCTCGCCCACGTTGAGCAGGAACATTGTCTGGCCCGCGGTGTCGACATCACGTTTGACGAACGAAATGCCGATGGCCGAAGCGTCGAGCACAGGAACGGTCAGGCGTGGCTGCGCCAGCTCATGAAGGGCAGCGCGCAAAAATGCCATGTAACCGGCCACGACAAACACCGCACGTAGAGGCGTCGGCAAGAACCAGCGACGTGCGTAATGGGCACCGACGAGTGTCGCCAGGTCCATAACGAGTTTGTGCTTGCGCGGCTCGAGTTGCATCACGTAGCCCGACTTGGCATCGGCGATAGCTTGAGCATCGAGTGCGCCTAGGGCGTCGAGCACGCTTGCGCGGCGCGGCTCGTCGTACTCCAGCGCCATCTGGCCAATGCGTCCATACACGCGCACCTTGTGCACGCCATCGATGTCGCCGCCAAGCTTAAGAAGTGCATCGAGATCGCTCTCTGGCACAGGACCCGCCAATTGAAGACGGGTCCTGCCGGGGATCTCGCTAATAATCGAGAATCTCATAGTTTGTGCCTGGGAGCGTTACTCGGCTGCCTCGTCAGCAGCGGCCTCGCTCTGGGTGATGTAGGCAGCCTCGGCAACCATGTCATCGACATTGGCCTTGGCCTGCTCGACCATGTCCTGGTAGCCGTTCTTGATGCGCATGCCGCACGCGATACCCTGCACGCAGGCATTCTTGACCGGAGCGCTGGTAAGCAGCTTGATGCCGGCCGTGCCAAGCAGAAAACCGCCACCGACAAGCAGGGTATTAAACGTCGACTTCTTCATGTTGCTTCTCCCTTTTGCCGCACAAGCGCGGCATGGTGCCTTAGCACCCGAGTTCATTAGTTTGCTCGAGTACGCTTTTGAAAATAGTTTAGTATAACTATTTGGTCAACAATGGCTAACTTTTTGGAAACTATGGGGGTGAACTCAATATGACAAAGGGACTGCCCCTTTGTCATATTCCTACAGCTGCCAGTCCGCCGCCTCCTTTTGAAGTGCAACCATGCGGGCGAATTCTCCACCTGCCGCCTTGAGCTGCGCCGGAGCGCCCTGCTCGGCAACCACACCATCCTTGAGCACCACGATTTTGTCGGCATTTTCCACCGTACGCATACGGTGGGCAATCACGATAACCGTCTTACCTGCGAGCAGACGGGAGAGCGCCTGCTGCACCACGGTCTCGTTTTCCACATCCAAGCTCGCCGTCGCCTCGTCCAACAGCACGATGGGCGCATCTTTGAGCAGCGCGCGGGCGATAGAGATGCGCTGGCGCTCGCCGCCGGACAGCTTGGAGCCGTTCTCTCCGATCATGGTGTCGTAGCCCTGCGGCATGCGGTTCACGAACTCGTCGCAGTTGGCGGCACGCGCGGCCGCAAGCACTTCCTCATCGGTGGCATCACGACGCCCGAGGCGGATGTTACCCATCACCGTGTCGTCAAAGAGCAGCACGTCTTGGAACACAATGGCGTAGTCGCGCAGCAGTACCTCGGGATCCACGCTCGCAACATCCACACCGCCCACGGTAACCTTGCCCGCGGTGGCATCCCAAAAGCGCGCGGCCAGGCGGCTCACCGTAGACTTGCCAGAGCCCGAAGGACCGACTAGTGCCGTGACCTCGCCTTCCTTGGCGGTAAAGCTCGCATCGGTAAGAACTTTCTCGCCGGCGCGTCCGTCCTCGCCCGCACCATAGCCAAATGCCACGTGATCGAACACCACATCGTGGCCCGCGGGCTCAAATTTCTCGCTGCCCCGCGCCACAGGCTCTTCCATGATGGAACGCATGCGTTTGGCAGACGACTCGGCGGCAAACAACTCGGACATTAACATTAACGCCTGGTCAAAGGGCGCATAGATACGGCTCACCATAAGCAGGAAAGCGAACAGCACCAAAAAGTCGACCTGCCCGGAGGCGACCACCGCGGCACCCGTGACCAGCGTGGTGGCAATGCCCAGACGCAGGATGGCAAAGGCGGAGTTGACCAAAAGCCCGTTAGCGAGCTCGCCCTTGGTGGTCTCGCGCTCCTCGGCATCGATCACGGCGTTGAGCCCCTCAAGATAATGGGCCTCCTGGTTGGTGGCGCGGATCTCACGAACACAGTCGAGCGTCTCTTGAATTGCCTCGGTAACCTTGACCTTCTCGGCGCGCACGCGATCGAACACCGGAGTCATGGGGCCGCGTGTTAGATACAGCACGGCAAAGGCCACGGGAACGCTCCAAAACGCCGCAATCGCCAGTTGCCAGCAAAAGAACAGCGACGCCACGAACACAATGGTACTTGCGATGATGGCACCCCAAAGCTCTCCCAGCACGTGGCTGTAGGCGTGCTCCATGGCCTGGACGTCGCCCATGATGGTCTCGGTTAAATCGGCCAGATCACGACGACCAAAAAACGACAGCGGCAGTTTGCGCAAGCGCTCGGCGATCTCCATGCGCTGCTTGCCGCACTCCTCGTAAAAGATGCAGTAGGTGTAGTAATACTGCTGCCAGTTAGAGGCAAAGAGCAACACGAAAAAGACCAGGAGGCCACCCACGATCGGCAGGGCATCCGGCAGGTCAGCCCCACTGGCGAGATGCTCGACAAAGCCGGCCATAGCCAGGAATAAAAAGCCCATGCCGGCCATGGTAATGAGATTGGTGAGCGTGGTCCAGAAAATGCCGCGTTTTACGCCGGCGACGCCTTTATCGGATAGGAAATACTTCTTTTGGAATGAGGCGAACATTTAGGCCTCGCCTCCCTTCGTGACGGCGGCATCCGCGGTCGCAGCAGTAATCTTCCAGCTCGCGGCCTGCTCGTACTCGGCCCACATCTTGGCATACATACCCTCTTGGGACAGCAACTCGGCATGGGTACCCGACTCCTGCACGCTGCCCTGGTTGAGCACCACGATTTGGTCTGCGCCCACTACAGTCGAGAGTCGGTGCGCAATCATAATGACCGTGCGACCCGCCGCCAGCTTGCTAAAGGCGCGCTGGATGAGCGCCTCGTTCTCGGGATCGGCAAACGCTGTGGCCTCATCGAGCACCACGATAGGCGCGTCTTTAAGGATCGCGCGGGCGAGCGCCACGCGCTGGACCTCGCCGCCCGAAAGATATGCTCCGCCGGCACCGAGCATGGTATTGATGCCCTGCGGGAGCTTGGCCACAATGTCGTCGCACTGAGCCGCGGAGAGGGCCGCACGCACTTCGTCGTCAGTGGCCGTAGGCTTGGAGGCGCGTACGTTGTCGGCAAGTGTTTGCCGGAACAGCTGGTTGGTCTGGAACACGAAGGCGACCTGGTCCATAAGCTCGTGAGGATCCATGTCGCGAACGTCCACACCGCCTACGAGCACTCGACCCGAGGAGACGTCCCAAAAACGCGGGATCAGGCTTGCGCAGGTTGACTTACCACCACCCGAGGGACCCACCAGGGCGAGGGTGCTACCAGCGGGAACGCTGAAACTCACATGGCTAACGGCAGGTGCTTCGGCACCCTCGTACGTAAAGCTCACGTCCTCAAATCGCACGTCGCCGCCGGCAGGGTGCTTGGGTTGGGCGGGCACGGAGAGCTGCTTGGAATCCATGACGCTTCGAATACGAGCCAGCGAATCGGCACTCATCTGAGAGGCCTCGCCCACAAACATGAGCTTGGTCATGGCCGTCGGCACCACGGCCGAAAATATCGCGTAAAACGTGAAGTTTGCCATAAAATGCGCGAAGTCCGTCTCGCCCGGCGCCAACAGCAACGCCACGGGCAGCAGGAATGCCACAAGACCATTGAGCGCGGTAAGGTTGAGTACCTGCGGACCTCGGCAGAACGTGCCCGCATAGCTTTGTGCCATGTCGGCGTATTCGGCGATCGCATCGTGGAAAGCCTTAAAGGAGTAGACCGTCTGCTGAAACACCTTGACCACGGGGATGCCGCGTACGTATTCGGTGCCGGTCTTGTTCATCTTGACCAGCGCTCCCATGTAGGCCTTCATGAACTCGGCGCCTTTGCCGCCCATCATGGTGGCCATGGCGCCAAGCGAAACGACGACCGAGATAAGGCATGCCACCCCCAAACGCCAATCGAGGGCGAAAAGCAGCACGAGCAAGCCCACGACCATGGCAGTGGCGCCGGCGATATCGGGCAGCATGTGCGCGAGCAGGGTCTCGGTGGAGGCGGCGCATCCGTCTACAATACGGCGCAGCTCACCGGTGGCGTGCGTGTCAAAGTAGCCAAGCGGCAGCTTAAGCAGGTGTTCGCTCGTAGTCTTGCGGATATTGGACGCGCAGCGAAACGCAGACAGGTGCGTGCACATGAGCCCCACGAAATAAACTACGATGCTTGCCAGGGCAAAACCAACGGCCCACCAGCCATACATCGCGATATCGGTGGCTTCGCTCCAGTTGGGCGCCACAGCGATAAGGTCTCGCGCGACAAACCAGATGCAGACGTACGGGCCAAAGCTCAGCAGCTGTGAGAGCGCCGAGAGCGCCATGCCCAAATACGTTAGGAATTTGCGGTCACCGGCATACACGAGCAACTCGCCGATGCCTCCACCCTCCCTTTTTGATTCCTTTGCCATGAGATTCCTTTCTAACGGCTTGAGAGTTAACCGTATTCAACTTATCATTGATGTGTTAGCCATGGCTCACAATCAAGCCAGGCGTGGACGTTTCTGCAAAGGAAGGGGACGCTTTTGCAAATACGGCGGGCAGCGACCGACATAACCGAGCTCTACGCACCGCAATTTGAGCAGTTTGGCCTGGAGCTTTCCGGCAAGGGCGCTGTCTTTACCGGCGAGGTGGCAAACGATCGGGCGCACGGCCGCGCATGGATCATGCCCCTCTCCCCCACCTGCATCGTCATGGAGCATTTCATCACCCCGACGCACGATATGTACCTGGCCGAATACACACCCGAGCCATACGCCTGCGTGAGCGAAGTCAGCGCGCCCACACTTACATGCATGCCCGAGGCTGGCATAACGCCCGCGAACCTCAAACCATTGCATGGACCGTGGCCAAACAATGCCGTTTGCAGCTTTATCCAAGATAGCTGTGGCGAGGAATTAAGCCCGCTGTTTGCGGGGGAGCTTTATCACTCGCGCTCGGTGCTCTTTTTGCCTGGATATTTTGACGAACTGGAGCACCGCTATCCCACCGAGTTCGCGGGAACCTTTGAGGCGTTTGCCGAGCCATGGCACGAGGAGGCGACGTCTGCCATCTGCCACACGCTGCGTCGGATTAACGAGGACCGCGCCCGCACCGTAGGCGGACACGTCTATATGCAGGGCATCGTGGAGACCATGGTCGCGGAGCTCGCCTGTTCGCGCGCGGCCCACAAACAGGCGCGGCAGGCGGCAGACACACGCGTCAGCATAACCATTGCCGAAGAAGCAACGGCAATGATTGAGCGGGCGCTCGACAAAGGCAGACGTGTGGGTGTCAACGAGGTGGCCGAGAGGCTCTACACAAGCCGCTCCAAACTATGCGCCACCTTTAAGGCCCAAACCGGCGAGTCCCTGGGCGCCTACATTCGCAGACGCCGCATGGAGCGAGCACAGGACCTTTTGGCAGATAGCTCGCTCACGATAGCACAGGTGGCAGAGCGTCTAGGCTACCCTCAGCAGGCCGCCTTCGCCCAAGCCTTCAAGCAACACACCGGCATGACACCCACGGCTTGGCGAAGCAAGCATCGCTAAGGCCCAAGCTCCCTGGCCCTAACGGAGCGATTAATTAGCCGCCGCCCGTCAGCTCACCCAGGATCTAAACGTCAAGATGTGCACAATCAAGCGCCTTTTTGATAAGAGGGACAGATCGATCAGCCAAATACAACGGAATGTTGAGCACCCCGTCGTCGAGCTTTAGGTTCTTAAGTGAGTAGCGGACCCTCAATGGAGTCGTCTCCGCATGCTTGTCGGCATAGTACTTAAGGCTCTTGGAATGAACGGCCTCTCCCGATTTGACCTCGACGGGAACGATTTCGTTTCCGACTTGAATCAAAAAATCGACTTCGTGCTTCGGTTTCTCGTTTGTCCAATAACGCGGAGCAGCATCTAACTGTGAAAGTAATGCCTGAAGCACATAGTTCTCGGCGAACGAACCTTTGAACTCCGAAAATAGCGCATCCGAGATGGCAAAAGCGGACGCATCCAGCCTTGCCATGCGGCGCAGCAAGCCGACATCAAGACAGTAGACTTTAAATGCCTTGAGGTCATCGTACGCAGAGAGCGGCACACCACCGGCAGCATTAAGGCGAACCACCGTGATGAGCCCAGCATCGGCAAGCCATTCCAGAGCATCCTCGTATTCTCGAGCACGAGCCCCCTCGCGCACCGCACCCCAAACGAACTTTTTGTTCTCGCGCGCCAACTGAGCTGGAATCGAGTTCCATATTTGCGAAAGCTTGGCGAACTGCGCACGGCCACCATGCTTGGCAAAATCGCGCTCGTAGGAATCCAAGAGATCAGACAACACCTTATCGACCTGAACGATATCGCCCGTCTCCGCCCACCGGCCAAGAGCCTCTGGCATGCCGCCGCATGCAAAATAACGACGAAGATGCTCGACGAGACGGACATGGAAGAAATCGGGCACTGTCTCGATCTGATCCAGGCCGCCAAGGTATTCGTCGTAGTTTGCAGCGCCCTCGGCTTTCAGAAACTCGGAAAAGCTCATGGGGCGCATCTCCATGAACTCGACCTTTCCCACCGGAAAAGCGCTGGTCTCACGGGACAAGCGAACGCCCAACAAAGACCCTGCGCATGCGACGTGATACTCGGGGGCCTCGTCACAGAAGTATTTAAGGGCGCCGACTGCAGAAGGACAATCCTGGATCTCATCAATAATAAGCAGCGTTTCGCCGGGATCGATAGGCTGTCCAAGTGCCAGGGAAAGATTTGAGATGATCCGTCGAGGATCGCGCGTACCTTCGAAAAACTGAGCGTACTCGCTCTGTACCCCAGGTGACGGCTCCTCGAGCGTCAGATACAGAAAATTGCGGTATGAGGTTCGTCCGAACTCCTTAAGCGCCCATGTCTTTCCAACCTGGCGCGCCCCCTTAAGAATAAGCGGCTTACGATATTCCGACGCTTTCCAAGCGTTAAGCTTGGCAATGATATCTCGCTGCATGACCGAACCTCCCGCAAAGAAACTTCCGTAAACGTGATATTTCCCACATTTTACCCTAGGTAAAACGTGACATTTATCACATTTACGGAAGTTTTAAGCTCATTTCGCCACACTTTCATCACACTCAAAAGGCGGAGGAGCATTTTGCGCCTCCGTCACCATCTTTCCTATCAGCCTACCTGACCCGCCCTGCCGGGGCTCCCGGGTTCCCGTTTACGAGAGCGACGTTCTCAGCAACTCGTTAAAGAGCTTCGGGTTGCCCTTGCCGCGGCTCGCCTTCATGCACTGGCCCACCAAAAAGCCGATGACCTTCTGGTTGCCGTCACGATACTGCTGCGCCTGATCGGCACAGTTTGCCAGCACCTCGTCCACAATCGGCTGCAGCGCGCCGGCGTCGCTCACCTGACGCATGCCGCGCTCGTCGACGATTTTGTTGGGGTCGTCGCCGGTCTGGGCCATGGCCTCAAAGACCTCGTGCGCCTGGTTGGAGCTGATGGCATCGGTCGCCAGCAGCTTGGCCAGCGCTGCCACCTGAGCCGGCGCGATGCCGGACTCGGCCAGCGAGACGCCCGCGCCCTTAAGGTAGGCGATCATCTCGTTCACCAGCAAGTTTGCAACCGTCTGGGCCTCCTTGCCAGCCATACCGGCAGCGGCGGCCTCAAAGAACTCGGCAAACTCCGGGTCGCCGGCGATCTGCTCGGCATCGGCCGCCTTAATGCCAAAGTCGGCCTCAAAACGGGCACGCTTGGCATCGGGCAGCTCGGGGATCTCGCCACGGCAGCGGTCGATGAACTCATCGTCCAGATCGAACGGCGCCAGGTCGGGATCGGGGAACAGGCGGTAGTCGTCGGCCGTCTCCTTGACGCGCATGACAACGGTGCGCTTGCGGCTGGGCTCCCAGTGACGGGTCTCCTGATAGATGATGCCGCCCTCCTCGAGCACCTCGGCCTGACGGCAAATCTCGTAGGCAAGGCCGTCATGCAGGCTCTTAAACGAGTTGAGGTTCTTGAGCTCGGTCTTGGTGCCCAGCTTGGTCTCGCCGCGGCGGCGCAGCGACACGTTGCCGTCGCAGCGCATGGAGCCCTTCTCCATGGAGCAGTCCGAAATGCCCAGCGTCACAAAGATGCGACGGAGCTTCTCCATAAACAGACGCGCTTCCTCGGGCGTACGCAAGTCGGGCTCGGTGACGAGCTCAATCAAAGGCGTGCCGCAGCGGTTGTAGTCGACGAGCGACTCGGCCGCGGCGGTAATGCGGCCCTCGGCACCACCCACGTGCACCATCTTGGCGGCGTCCTCCTCCATGTGGATGCGCAGGATGCGGATGGGCACCGTGTAGGAACCGTCCTCGCGACGCTCGGGCATCTGCAGGTTGGACGCGTCATAGCTGGCCAGATGGCCGGCGCGCCGATTGCCTTCGCGCATGGTCGACGTCATGGACGTGGACAGGCCCTCGGCGTTGGCCGAGGCGCTCGCCAGGCTCTGGGCCTCGGCCTCGCCAAACGCGCAGTCGGGGCGCACGGCGGCACCGCGACCGGTCACGTCCAGATCCAGGTGACCGTACATGGCAAAGGCGACCGGACCCTGCGTGGTCTGGAAGTTCTTGGCCATATCGGGATAGAAGTAGTGCTTGCGGTAGAACATCGAGTGGCGCTTGATCTCGCAGTTGGTGGCGAGACCGGCCTTGACGATGCTCTCGATGGCGCGCTTGTTAGGCACCGGCAGGGCGCCGGGCAGGCCCAGGCACACCGGGCACACGTTGGCGTTGGGCTCGTCATCGTGGCTGAGCTTGCAGTTGCAGAACATCTTGGTATCGAGTGCGGTGAGCTCGGTATGGATCTCCAGGCCGATCACGGCCTCCCAATCCTGCAGGACCTCGGAAAGCTCCTTCATTACAGCTCGCCTCCCTTCCCGGCAAAATCGGGCGCGACGGAAAGCGCGGGCGCACCCGTGGCGGCATCGGCAAAGCCGCGCTCCAGGGCGCGGGCAAACGTGAGCAGCTGACGGTCCTTAAACGCCGGACCCACCAGCTGAGCAGATACGGGCAGTTTGCTGTCTTCGCCCAGGCCCAGCGGCACCGAGATACCACCGTTGCCGCAAATGTTGAGCGAGATGGTGTACAGGTCGGAGAGGTACATCTGCGTGGGGTCGCTGATCTCGCCAAACTTAAAGGCCGTGCGCGGCGAGGCGGGCATGAGGATGGTATCCACCTTGGCATACGCGGCGTCATAGTCCTGCGTGATGAGCGTGCGGGCCTTTTGCGCGGCGTAGTAGTACTTGTCGTACACGCCCGAGCTCAGCAGGTAGGCGCCAAGCATCTGACGGCGCTTGGCCTCGGCGCCAAAGCCGTGGGCGCGCGAGAGCGAGCTCTGGTCGGACAGGTTGGCGCAGCCCTCCTCCTGATAGCCGTAGCGAATGCCGTCGAAGCGAGCCAGGTTGGAGAACGCCTCGGCCGGGCCGATGACGTAGTAGGCGGCGATGGCGGCGTCCAGGTGCGGCAGGTCGACCTCGACCAGCTCGGCGCCCTGGTTCTGCAGCTCCTGGGCGGCGCGCTGAACAGCGGTATTGACCTCGGGCGTCAGGCCCTCGGCCTCCATAAACGCGGGGATAATGCCCACGCGCTTGCCCTCGATGCTGTCGTTGAGGTGCTCGGTAAAGTCGACGGCGCAATCCTGGCTGGTGCAGTCGTACGGATCGTGGCCCGCGCCGGTAAGCGCGTTCATGGCCAGCGCGACGTCCTCGACCGTGCGGCCAAAGGGACCCACCTGGTCGAGCGACGAGCCAAAGGCAACCACACCGTAACGGCTCACGGCGCCATACGTGGGCTTAAAGCCCACCACGCCGCACAGCGACGCCGGCTGGCGAATAGAGCCGCCGGTGTCCGAGCCCAGCGAGAGCGCGACCTCGCCCGCGGCGACGGCTGCAGCGGAGCCGCCCGAAGAGCCGCCAGGCACGCGCTCGGTATCCCAGGGGTTGTTGGTGCGGTGGAACGCCGAGCTCTCGGTAGAGCTGCCAAAGGCGAACTCGTCCATGTTGGCCTTGCCCATGGGCAGACAGCCGGCATCGAGCATGCGCTGGACGCAGGTGGCGGTGTAGACACTCTGGTAGTTCTCGAGCATGCGAGAAGCGCAGGTGGTGCGCGTGCCCACGAGGTTCATGTTGTCCTTAATGGCCAGCGGCACGCCCGCAAGCGGGGGCAGCGGCTTGCCTGCGGCACGGTCGGCATCCACGCGCGCGGCGGCCTCGAGCGCAAGCGCGGGCGCCACCTGCAGGAATGCCTGGACCCCGCCCTCGCGCGCCTCGATGGCAGCAAGGGAGGCCTGGGCCACCTCGGTAGCGGTAAAGTCGCCGGCGGCAACGCCCGCGGCGATCTGAGCGGCGGTAAGGGAATCGAAGCTCTGCGCCATTACTCGCTCTCCCCCTCTCCCAAAATGGACGGCACGCGGAAGTAGCGGTCGCGCACGCTGCCGGCGTTTTCGAGCGCAACGTCGAGCGGCAGATCGCGCTCGGGCTCGCGCAGGTCATCGCCCATCACGTTGGACAGGCTTCCGATGGGATGGAACGTGGGCTCCACGTCGGGTAAGTCATATTGCAGGACGGGCTCGAGCATCTGGACGGCGTCGTTCATGTAGGACGTCATCTGGGTGAGCTCGTCATCGGTCAGTGCGATCTTTGCGTACTCGGCGATGCCGCGCACGTCTTTCTCGCTGAGTGCCATAGGCGCTCCCTTCCGCATAACAGTTAAACCGCTCTAGTATACAGGGCAGCGCCGGCTTGGAGCAGGCGCTTTACCCAAATGCAGCGAAAACGTAACGAGGGTGGCGGGGTGGCAGGCGGCGGGCTGGCGATTCTGCAGCGAAACCGCACCGTTCGCAGCGAAAACCGTCTCGCCCGCAGCGAAAAGCATCACAACATTCGACGCTTTTCGTCCAAATCGCGATTTTCATCGAATGTTGTGATGGTTTGGAAGTCCCGACCACCACAAAGGTGCCTGTCCCCTTTGTGGTGGTTCTGGAGAATGTCCTATGCCGAGGCCTTGGCCTTGCGACGCTTGCGGACCGCGTGGATCACGATGTCCAGCAGCAACAGCACAATGGCTACGACCACGATAAGCACGGCAAACTCGCGCTTGCCCCAGTGGCGGCCGGCCAGCGACTTTTGCTTGTCGACGTCCTTCTTGTTGTACTTGGTGCGCACGCAATGCACCAGCAGGCGATGGTCGTTCACGCCGTAGGGCGTGCAGGTGACGAGCGTCACTTTGTCGGCGCCCGGCTCGATGGTCAGCGACTCCATCTCCTCGGGCAGCACCACCTCGGAGTCCACCATCTTGTAGGCGAGCGTCTTGTTCATGGTGTGCAGCAGCACCAGGTCGCCGGGCTCCAGCGAGTGGATATCGTCGAACATGCTCAGGTTGCGCATGCCCGAGTGCGCGGTGAGCACGCAATGCGTCGAGGTGCCGCCCACCGGCAGGCTCGTGCCCTCCAGGTGGCCGACGCCCGCCATAAGGACTTCTTCGCTCGTGCCGTGGTAGATGGGCATGCTCACGTCGATGGAGGGAATCTCGACCCAGCTCATCATGGGGTCGCGGTCAAAGATGAGCTGCTGAGCGTAGGGCTCGATCTGGTCGGCGGGAAGCTCGGTGGCCTCACCCGCCAGCTGCTCGTTATAGGAGCGCGCCTGGAGCAGGATGCGCTCGCGCTCCTCGGCAGAGAGCGCGTCCACGGTGCTGGACACGGTGCTGATCTGGTTGAACACGCCCGAGGCCTCGAGCCGGTCCAAAATCCACGGCCAGGTCATAAGGCCCACGCCAATAAGGATGATGACGATGGTGATGAGCCGGTCGGCCCAGCGCGGCAGTCGCTTGCGGCGGCGCTTGCCGCCCGCGGGCTTAGAGTGTTTGTTTGCACGTGACATCGGCCACACCACTTTCGTCAGGTTGCGCTAGAGAGCTGCACCAAGCAGGATAGCGCAGCGCGGGCTCGCAGATACAAAACGGGGCAAACTCCAGTGCGGAGTCTGCCCCGAAAAGAGAATGGCAAAGCAAGAACGTCAATGGACGAGAAAAGTGTCCGCAAGTCTCATGGCCATCACATCCCACCTGCCAAAGGGATGGGTGAGCAAGCGTTACTCCTGCTCGGACTCCTCAGCCTGCTTACGGCTGCGGATAAGGTGCGCCACGCCGATGCACAGCACCGCGCCACCAGCAATCCAAGTGAAGGTCACACCGTTGAGGCCGGTGAGCGGGAGGCCGGAGCCCTGCTTGTTTTTGACAATCAAAGCAGCAGTACCGTTGTCCGTGTTGGTCGTGTCAACCTCGACCAAATTGGAACCCGTGGTGCTCGTCTTGACCGTGAGCTTGTTTTCTTCCACACCCTCTGCTTTGTTGAGGCCAGTGGCTTTGATGGTGAAGGTGAAATCGGGGATGGTGTTGTAGCCAGCGAGCGTATGGGTTTCCTT
>CAUAEH010000036.1 GCA_958427975.1 uncultured Collinsella sp.
TGATCCAGGAAGAACCAGCCCAAGGCAAGGTCTTGCCGTGCGAATACGAGCTGGTGTTTACCGATGCAAGCGGCAACGAGGTGAGCGATACGGTCAAGGCGCATGCTAACAAGACTTCTGTTAATTCGCAGGAGCGCGTAGTGCATGCCAAGTTTGCGCTGCGCGCGGCGGATGGATTCTCGGCAAAGGGTCCGTACTATCTGGTCTGCCGCGAGCGCGAGACGGGCAAGATCGTTTGGCGCGAGACGTACACCATTGCTGTTTCGTTTGCCCCTGTTGCTGACTTTGGTTTTTAGGAGTGTGCCCTATGTTTGATAGCAATGACGACAATCTGTGGGAAGTTCCCTCGATTGATGTGAATGCGCCGGTGCAGGTTGCGGTGTCTGCAGAGGAGGCCGTGCTCGCCCCGGAGGCTGAGACTGCCGCAGAGGCCGTGGCTGCCGCGCCTGCCCCGGAGCCGACGGTGGCCGCGGTACCCGATGAGGTTGCGGCGCCCGCCGAGGACGAATCCTCGACCGATGGCTATGACCAGGCCGTGGACGAGGCCCCCGAGGACGACGGCTACGACATGGATGGGCTGGACGGCAAGCTGCTCGAGCACTTTGCTGGCAAGATCGTGCGCAAAGACCTGACGGCCCTTATGAAGCGCGGCGCCAACGTGCCAACCTTTGTGCTGGAGTACCTGCTGGGCATGTACTGCTCGACCGATGACGAGGAAGCCGTGGCAGAGGGCCTGGATCGCATCCGCAGGATCCTCACCGATAACTACGTGCGTCCCGACGAGTCCGAGCGCATTAAGTCCAAGATTCGCGAACTGGGCCGCTTTACCATCATCGATAAGGTGACGGCCAAGCTCGACGAGTACAAAGACATCTATGTGGCATCGTTTGCCAATCTGACCATCGAACCGTTTGTGATGCCGGCCGAGTACGTGCGCGACTATTCCAAGATTCTGCAGGGCGGCATTTGGTGCATCATGAGCATCGAGTATCGTCACCCCTTGGATGAGGAAGACGAGTTTGGCATGGAGGTCTTTGGCGACGATGCACCGCGTCGCTCCAAGGCCAAGCGCAAAAAGCGCGGACCCGAGGACTCTCCGTTTAGCGTGGCGTCGCTCACGCCCATCCAGATGCCCAATCTGGACCTGGATGCCATGGTCGACGAGCGCCAGTACTTTACGCGCGACGAGTGGCTCAACATGCTGCTGCGCTCCGCTGGCTACGAACCCAGCGAGCTTTCCGAGAAAGAGCGCCTGCACTTTATCGAGCGTATGGTGCCGCTCATCGAGCGCAACTACAACCTGTGCGAGCTGGGTCCCCGCGGCACCGGCAAGAGCCATATCTACAAAGAGGTCTCGCCCTACGCCATCTTGCTTTCGGGCGGCCAGACCACTACGGCCAACCTGTTCGGCCGTATGAACTCCATGCGCGCCGACCGCGTGGGCTTGGTGGGTCACTGGGACTGCGTGACGTTCGACGAGGTCGCCGGCATGCGCTTTAAGGACACCAACGCCGTGCAGATCATGAAGGACTACATGGCGAGCGGCAGCTACGCGCGCGGCCGCGACCAGATTAACGCCGATGCCTCCATGGTCTTTGAGGGCAACATCAACGACACCGTGCAAAATGTCCTTAAGACCACGCACCTGTTTGATCCGTTCCCGCCGGAGTTTAACAACGATTCGGCCTTCTTCGACCGTATTCACTATTACCTGCCGGGCTGGGAGATTCCCAAGATGCGCTCGAGCCTGCTGACCGGGCATTATGGCCTGATCACCGACTGCCTGTCGGAGTTTTGCAAGGAGATGCGCCGCAAGGACTTTACGCACCATATCGACCGTTACTTCCGCTTTAACAGCGACTTTAACAAGCGTGACGAGATCGCCGGGCGCAAGACCTTTAGCGGCCTTGCAAAGCTGCTGTTCCCCGACGAGGCCATGGACAAGGACGACGTACGCTGGCTGTTGGACTACGCCATCGAGGGCCGTCGCCGCGTAAAGGAGCAGCTCAAGATTATGGCGGGCGTTGAGTTTATCGACGTTAACCTGGGCTATATGGATGCCGACAACCCGCAGGACGTGCACGTGGTGCGCGTGCCCGAGCAGAGCGAGGACACACTGATTCCCGACGGGCCGCTGCTGTCCGGCCACGTGTTTGGCGTGGGCAGGTCGCAGGGCGGCGAGGTTGCCGTGTACAAGCTGGAGAATAAGGCCGTTGCCGGCGAGTGCAAGATTAAGCACGAGGGCGTGGCCTTTAACAAGCCGGTGCGCGATACGCTGGAAGCCGCGTTCGACAACTTTGTGAACCTGGCGAACCGCGTGGCGCCGGGCATGCACATTGGCTCCAAGGATTACCTGCTGTTTTACAACGACCTGCAGAGCAAGGGCCTGTCCGAGGAAGTTTCGCTCGCCGAGTTTGTGGGCCTGTGCTCCGCGGCGTGCAACCGCCCGGTGATGCCCGCGCTGGCGATTCCGGGCATCTTGCGCATGTCGGGCTCCATGGATGAAATCCGCGGGCTCGAGGACATTATGCGCGTGGCCAAAAACGCCGGCGCCAAGCGCGTGATTTTGCCGCTGAGCGCTATCGCGGGCCTGCAGGGTGTTTCTTCCGAGATTATTTCGGGGTTGAGCCCGGTGTTCTACATGGATGGCGACCCGGTTGATGCCGCGAAGAAGGCGCTGGATCTGTAGGAGTGCGGGCGTGCGGGGCGTCCGGTGTCTGGGTGTCCCGCGAACATGTTGGTGCGTAGTGCGTGAGGAGGCCTGCCATGGCGGACGAGCGTTCTGTTGGTGAACTGCTCGACGAGCTGTTTGGCTTTGAGTCGGTGGCCAAGCGTCAGACGGCGCTTGAGCAGTATGATCGCGAGGAGTTGGTGCGAAAGGCGCGCTCCCGCGAGCTGCTGGGCGTGCTTAGGGGCGTCGAGGCCGCCGAGCACGCTGCGCGCGAGTCTGCTGTGCGGGCTGTTGACGGGTATGTCCGTCGTGTTGAGGGCGCTGCGCTTGCACGCGCTCGCAAACAGGTGGGCATTGTTGGACCGCTGCGGATGGAGCGCCGCTATGCTGCCTTTTTGCGCATGGAGGACAAGGCCGAGTTGCTGGCCCGTTTGGAGCAGACGCTTGCGTTTATCGAGGTAAAGCTGCGCGCCACTACGGCGGACAGGGTTCACGCGGCGTACGATACTGCGGGGGTCTTGGTGTTGCGGGTTGCGGCACGCCTGAGTGACGTGCGCGTTGTGGATGCCGTGCCCCTGGATGCCGATCTGCTGTGCACGCAGCTGGAGCAGTTGCGTTGTGCCGCCGATGCGACTGACCTTGCGGGCATGATCACAGCGACGTTTGAGTCCGAGCTGAGTGCGACGGGGTCGCAGGGCGCCGACGGGTTTACGGGCGATTTGGCTGGCGATGTTGCTGGTGACGTGGCGTTGGAGCGTGAACTTACCAACGTGCGCGGCGCTGCGCAGCGAGCGCACTTGGCGGCGCAGGCGTATCGGGCCGAGCGCGCCGCCCGCGTTGCGGGGAGTGCGGTGGAGCCTTCGGGGCTGCCGAAGCCTGCGTGCGTTGCGTGCGAGATGGCGTGTGATACCGGAGAACTTTCCGAGTTGCTCGCTCAGGTTAAGAAGTCGTTTGAGACCTACCGTCGCGTTGTTGCCGACGGCGGGTTGTTCTGCGCGTTTGGCTCTGGCTCACCGCATGGGATTTGCCGGGGCTCGAGCTATTTAGACTACGATTCACGGCTTGACGAAGACGTGCTGGTGGGCGAGTACGATGGCGCTACCAGGCATGATGTTCGCCGTGAGGTTCCGATTCCCGAGCTTGTGGATGAGGCTTCGGCCGAGGACGGCGACTCGCTCGAGGTTGCCGTGGCGCGCATGCAGGAGTTTAACGGACGCCGTTACGATGGCGTGCTGGATGAGGATCCTACGCGCCATGTAAATGCGTTTTGGTATGGACTCAAAAAACTCAGCCAGTATTGCGAAGCAGCCGTGCGTGTGGACGAGCGCGCTTGGGATTGCTTCATCGATAAGGTGCAGTTCGCCTACGATGAGCCCGTGGGGTGCCTGGCCACGCAGATGGACGATAAACAGGTGGCAGCTTTTGTTGCTGCTGTGGATGTGCTTGGCGCTGGTGAGTAAGGGCTTGGCTTGGCGGGAGGTTTCACCGTGAAAATCGAAGTCGATGTTGACCAGTTGCGCGAGAGCCTGCTCGACCGCGCGGGGAGTGCGGCGGGTGCGGGCTTTCCGGCTGCCATGCTCGACGTAGTGGATATCGAGGATGAGTCCCCTCAAGAGCTCCTAGCCCGAGTCGAACGCGAAGGCCTCGACCTCCGCGACTTTGCCGTTGACGATGACTACGGAGCGTCTTACGACTGGTGATCCCGGGTCAGTTCATCCGTTTCTTCCTGAGATATAAGAGAAATCCCTTTTTGAACGTCCTTCGGGTTCCAAAAAATAGCCGATCCGTCTTGGTTTCTTCCTTACTGTCAAACTTGATAGCCGTTAGCTCGATCGTGCAGATGTAGTCAGCAACTTGGAATAGCCGGTAGGCTCGCGGCGTGGCTTCTCGGTATACGATGACGTCCTTTGCTAGAACGTACTCGAGCGCAGAATGGATGACCTCTGTTACGATCGGTTGACCGTTGTCGTAGTAAATCTTAACAGTGTCGTATCGTTGGAAGAACTCCAGATGGTCGAAAAGCTCAACCGTGAGGTCCCGCCTCATTCTTTCCGCAAGACCGTTTTGATTGTCGGTGAATTCGCTCATTCGGTATTGTAGGCAGAGGTAGCGTATGGGGAGATGCTGAATGAACGCGCGAAATGCGCTCAACATGTGCCTTCGCTGCTCCTTGGGAAGATCTTTGTAGTCGCCGTTTCCATTCAATAGGGGTCCTGCATGAAAAGGCGTATTGGGAAGCGAGGACTGCGACAGGGCGCGCTCGTAGCGGTCAATGCGTTCAACGATTGCATCGTTTTGATCGTGAAAAACGAGGGTGACGAGGTAGTAGTTGGAGACGCCTCCGAGGTCGCCAGATTCGTCAACAAAGACGGAGAGTTCGCTCATGGTGGGCCTCCATTTTTTCAAAAAAATGCCGGGGGTAAGACCCCGGCTCTTGGAGGCCCCTCTTTTGGAGGGAACCATATTCTTTATACCATGAGATAAGGGGTGCTTTCAAGTATAATTATAATAAGCAAACATATGTTCGTCAAACTACCTGCGAAAAGTCCTTAGCCGCCGAGAGGTTGGGTAGAGCGGTTCGTAAATTGCTGACGCAAGGGCGCCGGTGGTTTCTAGAGAACTGTTTAGTCTTGACTCGCATAAAAAATGCCGGGGGACATCCCCCGGCTCTTGGAGGTCCCTCTATTCGAGGGTACCGACTTCTTTATAGCATGAGATCGGACGGCTTTCAATTTGCGCCATGTGGATGGGATGGCGTGCCTGATAAAGCCCTCAATGAATGGCATCTAACTAGCGTTCGTGATATAAAGATGTCGGTCATCTCAAAAGAGAGGGCTTCCAAGTGCCGGGGACGTTTTCCCCGGCTTTTTCATTTCGGTGTCAATCCAAATGTTTTTCAACCCATCCCCTTAATAACTTGCGGTGAAATAGGGACTGTTTAGGCTGCTAGGAGGCCTATTCAGTCCCTATTTCACCGCAACTTATGGGTGGGGATGGCTACGACGCCAGCGTGGCGATGACGGCTTCGTCGCCGGCGTATATGAGGGTGTTGCCGTCGGGGATGATCGTTTGGCCGTCGCGCTTGAGCATTACCACGATAAACGGGTGCTTGCCCTGCGGCACGTCGCGCAGGCGCTGACCGGCCAGACGTCCATGGGGCGTTACGGTGACCTCGCGTAGCGTAACCTCGGCACGCTCTTCAAACGTTGGTGCGGCCATCACCAGAAGGTCGCCTTCTTCAATTACGGTATCGCCGTTGGGCAGCACCGGGTGCGCACCGTCGCGCAGCACCAAGACCACCAGCATGTTCGTAGCGCTGCCAATATCGGCGAGCGAGCGCCCGGCAAACGGATGGCCCGCGCCCACCTTGAGCTTGACAAACGACATGCCGTCCTCGTCGCGGTAATCGTTAAACGTACGGCGCACGTCGCCTTCCGCGTCGATCATATTGAGCTTTTTCGCCACCGCCGGTAGCAGCGAGCCCTGCACCACAATGCTCGACACGGCAATCACAAATACCAGGTCAAACAGGTCGTGACCGCCAGGAACACCGGCCACCACGGTAAAGAGGCTAAACACGACCGAAGCCGCGCCGCGCAGACCCGCCCAGCTTACGAGCGCAACCTGGCGAGGGTTCGTCTTAAAGGGCGCTAGGAGCACGCCGACGGCGATGGGGCGGCTCACAAAGAGCATAAACGCCATGAGCGCCAGGCCCGGCAGCAGCATCTGCGGCAGGCGTGCGGGCGTTACGAGCAGGCCGAGCAAGAAGAAGATCGTCATCTCGGCCATCTCGGTGAGGGTATCGAAGAAGTGCGCCACCTCGACCTTGCCGGTGATGTCGCTCGCACCCAGCACAATGCCGGCCAGGTACACGGCCAAAAATCCGTTGCCGCCCAGGTAGCTCGGCAGCGCGTAGGCGACGATGGCCACGGCGAACAAAAAGATGGTCTGCGCGCCCTCGGCCGTTGCGTGCGCGCGTTCAATCAGGCGGCCCGCCGCCCAGCCGATGGCGAGGCCCAGGCCCACGCCCAAGATAATCTGCTTGGCCAGCAGTGCGGGAATGTTGATGTCGCCGCCGGCCGCGAGTGTGGCGAGCACGGCGGTGAGCATATAGGCGACGGGATCGTTGGAGCCCGATTCGACCTCGAGCAGCGAGTCGGTGCCGCCCCTCAGCGACAGGCTGTGCTCGCGCAGAACGCTAAAGACGCTGGCCGCGTCGGTGGACGCCACGACCGATCCCAGCAGCAGGCCACCGATCCAGTCGAACCCCAGCGCGAAGTGGGCGAACACGCCGGTGATGCCGGCAGTGATGACGACGCCGAGCGTGCTCAGCAGCACCGCCGGCGCAGCGACGGGCTTGGCGCGGTCGATATTGGTGTTAAAGCCGCCGTAGAACATGATGAACAGCAGCGCCGTGCTGCAGACGGTTTCGGTAAGCGCGTAGTCGCTAAAATCGATGTGCGCCGGGCCGTTGACGCCCAACAGCATGCCCAGCGCGATAAAGATGAGCAGGGTGGGGAAGGGGAGTTTTTTGCCGACGGGTTTGATGGTCAGGCACAAAATGATGACGAGGCCGATAAAGAGAAGGATCTGGTTCATGGATAGTGTCCGCTCCTGGGTGGTTGGCGTGGCACGGTCAGTTGTCTGCGGTTATTTGTACCCAAAGATGGTGGGTTTATGGGGTTGGATTGCGGGCGTGCGCGATATCGTCATAGACGGCTGCCGTCTTTGCCTCTGCTCGGAAACCCTTTCCAGCTTTATTGCAACGGAGTACAATGGGTAACGTTTAAGTTCAACTTGAAGTTTTAGTTGCGGCACCGGGCTTCGGCCGCAATGCAAGGAGAGGCGTACCATGGCGATCTATGTGACATCTGATGCTCACGGGCACGTGCGTGCGCTTGACGAGGCCCTGTCTAAGATCTCTTTGACGTCCGACGACACGCTGTACGTGCTGGGCGACATGATCGATCGCGGGCCCGATCCGGTCGGCGTTATTAAGCTCGTGCGCTCGCTGCCCAACGCCCACGTGCTCAAGGGTAATCACGAGCAGATCATGCTCGATGCCATCATTGGTCAGGATCCGCTCGATGCCGAGACCTGGGATATCAACGGTGGCTGGACGACGCGCGAGCAGCTCAACGACATGGAATTTGAGGCGTACGAGGAGCTCGTGCGATGGATGGCCGCGCTGCCGCTCTACGCGGTGGTCGAGACCGAGGAGCGCCCGTATCTGCTGGTACATGCTGGAATCGAGATGAAGGCGGCGCGTGCGTTTTTGCTTGAGCATGGCGTCGATTGTGCCGATGGCGTTGGAGCGGTGGGTGCCGATCGCGAGCTGCTGCAGCAGATGCTCGCGGTGCAGTCGTCCGATGACCTGCTATGGATTCGTCACGGCTATTGGGATGTGCCGACCGGGCTGCTTTCTGCCGAGGGCAAGGGTCCGGTCGTGGTGAGCGGTCACACGCCAACGGTATCGCTTGGGCGCTATTGCGAGGTCGGTGGTCTGGCGGGGCTCGATGAGGAATCGGGACGCGGGCAGATCGTGCGCTTGGGCGGCGAGGACACTGCTGGTGTGCCCGATCGCATCGACATCGACTGCGCCGCCGCCACCGGCTCCGAGTTCGGCCGCGTGGGCATCCTGCGCCTGGACGACGGGGCCGAGTTCTACGCGAACATCAACCCGGGCGAATAATCGGTGCAAGTGGTAGCTAATTTGGGAAGGTTTTTTTTGACTTCTTTTGCCCTTCTGCCCGCTAATTGATTTCTCTGGGACGGGGATTAAATAATCATTTGGCTGCCCGCCGGCTAAGTGAGTAGACTTTTTTGGAAATGCCGAGCACCCAACATATTTGCCTCAATAAAACCGCAGGTCACAAACTTGTGCTCTGTCGGTGTGGTCGGGGATTCGGTAAAAACCTACTCACTTAGTTTTACGCGATGCATATTGTCTTCAACGAGACCCCAGCCGGGGCGATTCCATCGCAAATTCCGGTGACCGGGGCAGCTAATTAGGCGCCGTATGGGTTCCGGTCGCGCTCGATGCGTTGGCGGATGTGGGCGTACTCGATTATCAGCAGCACCAGGAGTAGGGCCATGATGGCTAGGTAGCTCACGACGGCGCCCATCAGGCCGAGCAGATTGATCAGAATCACCGGCAGCACCACGCTCACGGCAAAACAAATCAGGTAGACCTTGGTGACGTCGCCGGCATGGCGCAGCACCGTGATGATGGCGTAGATAAAGTCGATGGCCGCGGTGACGCCGCCGGCAACGACCATTAGCAGCGCCAGCGTACGGTAGCGTTCAAAGCTGAGGCCGTACATAAAGCTCATGAGGGGAATACCGGGACCTGCCATAAATGCGGCGCACACGCCGGTGATGACTACGATCAGCGCCATAACGGCAACAATAATCAGGTCAAAGCGACGACGCTTGCGAGGATTAGCCCAAATGCTCGACAAGCGCAGGAGCTGTGGTTTATAGATAAATCCAATGCTCAGCAAAATAGCTTGCGCCGGAAAGAACAGGGCATTAAAGTACAGCTGATATTTGTATGCCAGCGTGCCTTCCATCACAAACTTGGGCATGCTCTCAATTAGGTTGAACAGGAACAGTGCACCAAAGAGCGGGACGCACTGGACAAACAGGTGGCCGACCTCGCGCAGGCTCACGCGGCGCGATTTTTCGGTCTCGAGCAGGGCAAGCGGCGCGGTGACCAGCACGAGCGAGGCAATCGCGGTGACACCCATGACCATGGCCGCGATGGGCATACTGCGCGTGAGGAACAGCGCCACGCTAAAGACCGCGATGACGCCGACGGAGCGTAGCGTTTGGCTCATGCCGGCTAGGTAGAGCTTGTCGGCCTGCTGCAGGCGGCCCTCGTACACGTCCGCCACGCCGTCGATCACCTTATACAGGTAGACGCCCAAGCCGATCGTCGCCATCTGCGCGTCATAGCCGCGGGCGCTGCTGTACATGAGGCCACAGCCTAGGGCGAGCGCTCCGCAAAGCCAGCGGTTGAGCTGGTAGGAGGCAAAGGACGTCTTTTCGTCGATGTCTGAGACCTGGAAATTGCGCACGCCGTAGTTGCATGCGATCATGATGAGCGTGCCGGTGACGAAGGCGATGGAGAATTTGCCTGCTTCTTCGGCGCCCACGAGCTGTGTGGACACGATGGTGAGCAGCGGAAACGCCAAGCCCCACACGGCGGTGCCGAGAGTGTCCCACAGGAGACCGCGGCGGGTGGCGTGCTCTTCGTATTCAGCCTCTTGCGTGGAGAACCCGCCGCCGTAGATGGCGCCTAGCAGACGGTTCCACCAAGCGTTGACCATGCGGTGGATGGGGCCGGGCTGGCGATCGCGCTCGCGGCGACGGCGCGTGGCCTGGCTGCTGTCGGGGCCGCCGGCGTTGCGATGACTCAGCTCCTGGATGCGTGCGAGTTCCTCGGCAGTGTGCGAGGCAGGGAAGAGGCCGTTCTCGATGCGACCGCCCTGGGCCTTCGCGGCGCCGTCTCTCGATGCAGCGGGGTTGGAGATGCCGTTGCGGCGGGCGATGGCGCGGCGAATGCTATCGAGGGGCGTGATGCTCAAAGTGGGGTCCTTTCTATTGCTGCGCTCTAGTATAGACGCGACGGTGTTCGCTCGTGTTTTTGAACGGATTGTTCAATATTTTCGGCGGCGCCATTCGGTAGTCGGCACTTAGGGACGTTCCTTATGTGCAGGCACTTTGGGAACGTCCCTAAGTGCCGGCATCCGGGGACACTCCTTGAATGTTGCCTGTTCAAGAGTGTCCCCAATGACTAGTCGTTTAAGAACGTCCCCAATGACTGGGCCGCTTGCCTGCGATTTTTGACCGTTGGGCGGGCTTGCCGCCCTTGCCGCAAAAACGTTTTTGCATATCGGGTACAACGGGCTTTACGTGAGTAAAGTGCGCGCCGCGTCCACGTGCCGCGTTTTTAAAGGAGGCCCCATGCCTGGTGTTACCCCTGCAGAAGTTCTGTCCAATTTTGGTATTACGCTGGTCGAAGATCCCGCCGAGAATCAACCCCGTCTGCTGGTCGATCTGCCCGCCGCGGAGCTCGTCGAGCACGCTATCCGCCGCGAAGAAGGCCGCATGGCATCCAACGGCGCGCTGGTGATCGAGACGGGGGAGCGTACCGGCCGTTCCCCCAATGACCGCTTTATCGTTGACACCCCCGATGTTCACGACAAGATTGCCTGGGGCGCGGTCAACCGCCCGCTGTCCGTCGAGAGCTATGAGGCCATCAAGGCCGGCATCGTCGACTATCTCAACGAGCGCGACGTGTTCGTCACCCGCGGCATGGCAGGTGCCGACCGCAACCACACGCGTCGACTGCTCGTTGCCTGCGAGCGTGCCAGCCAGGCACTTTTTATTAAGCAGATGCTCGCCCGCCCGCTCGCTCGCGAAATCGCGCGCACCGGCGAGCCCGACTTCTGCGTGCTCGCAGCGCCCGGTTACCAGTGCGACCCCGCCATCAAGGGCCTCAACTCCAGCGCCGCGGTGGTCATCAACTTCCAGGAACGCGTGATTCTGGTCGCCGGCACCGGCTACTCCGGCGAGATTAAAAAGTCGATCTTTAGCGTCATGAACTATCTGCTGCCCGTCGAGGACGACGTGCTGCCCATGCACTGCTCGGCCAGCATGGATCCCGTCACGCACGAGACCGCCGTGTTCTTTGGCCTGTCCGGCACCGGCAAGACCACGCTTTCGGCCAATCCCACGCGCCTGCTGATCGGCGACGACGAGCACGGTTGGTCCGACATGGGTATCTTCAACATCGAGGGCGGCTGCTACGCCAAGTGCGAGGGCTTGGATGCGTTCCACGAGCCCGAGATCTTCAATGCCGTTCGCTTTGGCGCCATCTGCGAAAACGTGGTGCTCGACGAGGGCCGTAAGCCCAACTATGATGACGTCTCGATCACGCACAACACACGCGTGGCCTATCCCGTCGAGCATATCCCCAACGCGTGGACCAAGGGCATGGGCACCACCCCGAGCGTCGTGCTGTTTTTGACCTGCGATGCCTTTGGCGTGCTGCCACCCATCTCGCGCCTGACGGCCGACGCCGCCATGTATCACTTTGTGACGGGCTTTACGGCCAAGATCCCCGGCACCGAGGTCGGCGTCACCGAGCCCACGCCCACGTTCTCCTCGCTGTTCGGAGAGCCGTTTATGCCGCTCGATCCTATGGTCTACGCCAAGATGCTCGGCGAGCGTATCGCCGACGGGCGCACCCGCGTCTATCTGGTCAACACCGGCTGGATTGGCGGCGGTTATGGCGTGGGCCATCGCATCGAGCTTGCCTACACGCGCGCCCTGGTGGCCCGCGCCCTCGACGGTACCATCGAGGACAGCGAGTTTGTGCACGACGATATCTTTAATGTCGACATTCCCACTACGTGCCACGGTGTGCCCGACGGCATCCTGGTGCCGCGCCAATACTGGCAGAGCACCGCGCGCTACGACGAGGCCGCGCACAACCTAGCCGTGATGTTCGAGGAGAACTTCGAGAAGAAGTACTCGCACCTGCCCGAGTCCGTAAAGGCCGCCGGCCCGCACGCCCAAGTGCCCGCCGAGGCCCGTCATCGCGGCCGCGGCCTGCTGGGACTCCGCCACTAGCGTCGCCTCGAGTCCATATCCACCACAAAGGGTGCAGGCACCTTTGTGGTGGTTTTGCTCGTGTGGATGACTCGGGTTACAATACGCCTGACATATCGTCCCCTTCTCCGGATGGGGACAGCGTAAGCGCTCTTGTGGCGGCACCGTAGGACTTTGAAGGTGGCCGCCGTGAGGGCGCTTTTTGTTTAGGTGCGCTCGCTCGGGCGCGCACAATGAAGGGAGAGCGTATGAAGGGCTTTGTTGCCGAGGATTCATTTTGGGAGCTATTTCCACAGGCGGCGGTCGGCGTCGTGGTCGTAAAGGGCATGAAGCCCGCGGCTCAGATTCCCCAGGAGGACGTGGATGCAATCGCCGCGCTGCTTGACCGCGCCAATATTGATGCGGAGCGCCACCTGACAAGCGATACCATCAGCGAGAACGCGCCGGTCAAGGCATGGCGTGACGCGTACCGGCTGTTCAAGACTAAAAAGGGCGCTCGCTGCTCGATCGAGAACTTGCTCAAGCGCGTGCTCAAGGGCAAGCCGGTCGGCCATATCACACCGGCGGTGGATATTTACAACACGGTGTCGCTGACCTACGCGCTGCCCGTGGGAGGCGAGGATCTGCATGCGATCGAGGGAGACCTTCGCTTGAAGGTGACCGACGGTGGCGATGCGTTCTTGCCTCTTGGTGAGGAAGCGGACGACCCGACGCTGCCCGGCGAGCTCGCCTATATCGACGATGCAGGCGCTGTGTGCCGCTGCTGGAACTGGCGCGACGGCGTGAGAACGGCCCTGTCCGACGATTCGGCCGATGCGTTCCTGGCGATTGAGTGTGTAGAGCCCGAGCGCATGGGGGATTGCCAAGCCGCGATCGATCGCTTAGCCGAGCTGCTTGAGCGGTATCTGGGAGCGACGGTTGTCGTTAAGACGCTTGTGACCCGCGACAATCCCTGCGTGGAGCTGTAGCGGCGCCTAGAACCTATTGATGCCCAAAACCACCACAAAGGTGCTTGTTCCCTTTGTGGTGGTTTTTATGTTGATGGGTTAACAATTGGGATATTTGGGTATGGGGGTTCGGACATGCGGCTAAGATGTTTACCCGTTAGCATCATGCAAACGAAAGGCGGTCGTCTCCCATGCAACAGAACGACGAGACACGTTTTGAGGATTTTGTCGGACTGATTAGCGGGCTCTACAAGGAGATTCAGCGTATCAAGACGTCCGAGGGCGCAAGGCTGGGCCTCAAGGGCTCCGACGTCATGTGCCTGTACTACCTGGAGCGCAGCAAGGACGGCATGACCGGCGCCGACCTGGCTCGCGTGGCCGGTGTGACGCGCGCTGCCGTTTCGCGCACCCTGGCGCATCTGGAGGAGGGCGGCTTTGTCGAGGTTGATGACTCGGGCGATGCTGCCGTCAAGTACCGCGCCCCGGTTCGCCTGACCACGCTGGGTGGCGAGAGCATGAACGAGGCCGACCGCATCATCCACGACGTGCTCGACACCACCGGTAAGGCCATGGGCGTGGAGCAGCGCGAGCAGATGTATGCGTCGCTGCGTACGATTCTCAACACCCTGCGCGAGATCTAAGGCCGCCAAGGCATTTGCTTCCCATGAACAACTGCATAGTCCCGTTTGAGCGCGTATACCGTGCCGGGGCATTGCTGTCTAAATTCCCTGCGCGAGACCTGCGCAAGAAAGGATTCGTTATGTCCGTCCGTATTATTACCGATTCCGCGAGCGATATGACGCCGGCTGAGCACCCCGCTCTGCGTGTTCTGCCGCTGTCCGTTACCTTTGGCACCGATGTGTACATGGATGGCGTCGATATCGATCACCAGCGCTTTTACGAGATGCTCGTGGAGCGCGACGAGCTGCCCAAGACCGGCCAGGTCAACCCGTACGCGTTTTCGCAGGCGATTGCCGAGGCGCGTGAGGCCGGCGACGAGGCAGTGATTATTACCGTGGGCGCCAAGCTTTCGGGCACCAATCAGAGTGCCCGTACCGCACTTGCCGAGGCGCCGGGCGGCGACGTGTTCGTGGTAGACAGCAATAACGTAACCCTGGGCGAGCGTGTCCTGGTCGAATATGCCCTGCGCTTGGTGGACGAGGGCCGTAGCGCGGCCCAGATCGCGGCGGCCGTCGAGGCGGTCCGCGACCGTGTAGTCGTCATCGGTCTGCTCGAGACGCTGGAGTACTTGGTGCGCGGCGGTCGCCTGTCTGCTGCGGCCGGCGCTGTGGGCACGCTGCTCAACGTGAAACCCGTTGTGGCCGCCGAGGACGGCCTGATCGTGCAGCTGGGCAAGGCACGTGGCTCCAAGAACGGCCGTAACCTGCTCAACCAGAAGGTCGAAAAGGCGGGCGGCGTCGACTTTTCCATGCCTCTAGCGCTCGGCTATACGGGCCTTTCGGACGCCGTGCTCAAGAAGTACATCGAGGACAGCGCCGCGCTGTGGGCTGGACACACCGAGGGCGAGCTGCCCATCCACACCATCGGCGCCACCATCGGCACTCACGTGGGCCCTGGCGCCGTAGCTGTAGCCTTCTTCCGCCCCGCCAACTAGCTTTCCGGTCAAAACCACCACAAAGGGGACAGGCACTATTGTGGTGGTTTATTCTTTTCCGGGTGGAAGGGAGCATACGATGGCGTCCGAGGGCTTTTTTGAGCGAGTGTACGAGGTAGTCGAGCAGATTCCCGAGGGGATGGTCGCCACGTACGGTCAGGTGGCGCTGCTCGCCGGTCGTCCGCGGAGCGCGCGCTATGCGCTGCATAGCAATCCGCGCCCTGGCCAAGTTCCCTGTCATCGCGTGGTGTTTGCCGACGGTCGTATCTGTGAGGGCTTTGCCTTTGGCGGCCCCGATGCCCAGCGTGAGCTCTTGAGGGGGGAGGGCGTGACGTTTACCGATCCCATGCACGTCGATCTGGGCGCCTGTCGCTGGCCTGTCGGACTCTAACAGCTCTGCCGTGGCCAAAACCACCTCAAAGGCGCCTGTCCCCATCGTGGTGGTTTTAGTTTACCGGGGCTAACTTATGGAGAAGATGTGGCGACGTACTTTGCCGTCAGAAAGTAAACCACGGTGAACTATATTGTATTCAGCAACGGAGCAGGCAATAGGCGATGAAAAAGCCTGCCCTGTTGAGTTTGATTCGCATTCCTCCCCTCTGTGCGATTCAACGGTGTACTTCGGGAACGGGCCCGCTGGCAACTTTCTGTCAGCGGGCCCGTTCCCGTTTGTCGGTGGAGCGCAATGGGCGGAGCCGAATCGGTCGGGCACCAAAAAAGGCGGACGCCGTAGCGCCCGCCCAAAAGCAATCGAATATTCAAGCCAGCAAATCGGTCTAGTACACCATGCCCATGGCGTCCCGAACCTCTGCCAGGGTCTGCTCGGCGATCTCGTTGGCGCGACGGTTGCCCTCGTGCAGCACGTCCTTCACATAGTCCAGATCGTTCTCATAGCGCTGACGGCGCTCGCGGATCGGCGCGAAGTACTCGTTGACGGCCTCGGTCACGTACTTCTTGAGCTGGCCGGAGCCGCCCATGCCAATCTCCTCGGCAATCTCGACCTCGGAACGGCCGGTGCAGATAGCGGCGGTCGAAAGCAGGCCGGACACGCCGGGGCGGTTCTCGGGATCGAACGTGATCATGCGCTCGGAGTCGGTCTGGCTCTTCTTGATGCGCTTGGCCGTCTCTTCGGCGGTCATCGAGATGTTGATGGCGTTGCCGTAGCTCTTGCTCATCTTGCGGCCGTCCAGGCCGGGCAGCAGCGGGGTCTCGGACAGCAGCGCGTCGACCTCTGGGAACACCTTGCCGTAGCGGTTGTTAAAGCGGCGGGCGATGGTGCGGGTGAGCTCGATGTGCGGCAGCTGGTCGCGACCGACGGGCACCACGTTGCCCTTGCAGAACAGGATGTCGCAGGCCTGGTGCACCGGGTAGGTGAGCAGAAGGCCGGTAAGCTCGTGGCCCGAGGCCTCCATCTCGGCCTTAACCGTGGGGTTGCGCGCTAGCTCGGCCTCGGACACCAGCGACAGGAACGGCAGCATGAGCTGGTTGGCGGCGGGCACGGCGGAGTGCGCGTAAATCATGGTCTTGTCGGGGTCGATACCGCAGGCAAGGTAGTCCATGACCATGTTGTACACGTTGTCCTGGATGTGCTCGGTGGTGTCGCGGTCGGTGATGACCTGGTAGTCGGCGATGAGTACGTTGGTCCTGGCGCCCATGTTCTGCAGCTCCACGCGGCCCTTGAGGGTGCCAAAGTAGTGACCCAGGTGCAGACGGCCGGTGGGGCGGTCGCCGGTAAGCATGGTGAACTTCTCGGGCGTCTTGGCCAGGCCCTCGCGAATGGCGTTGCTCTTTTGCAGCGCGACTTCGTAGCTGTTCTCGTTTGGCATGATTGCTCCTAACGTTCGTTCGCAGGTTTTGATGATAACGCGTTTATTGGAGGGGCGGGGCGTAAGTAGGCGAGGGGCGGGAGAGGGGTGGCTTGTGCGATGGGCGCGGCGTGGCCGCGCTTGGCCAACGGTGCCTTGGCACATCCTCGGCAGCTTGTCCTAGAGCTTGTGGTGGCGCTCTTCTTTGCGCTCCTCGGCTGCCTGCTCCTCCTGCTTAAAAGCGGGGTCGTCGGGGGTGACCAGCTCATCTTCGTGCGTGCGCTTGTTGTAATGGTGGAGCAGCACGGGCTCAAATAGATGTAGATGCTTGGCGAAGGCCGCCGAGCCAATGGCGAGCACGGTAAAGATGAGCACGCGCATGGGCACCTCGACCTGGTTAATCGCGGCGGCGCCGGCCGAAAGCATGATGCACCAGGCATAGATGAGCAGCACGGCCTGTTTTTGGTTGTAGCCTTCTTGGATCAGGCGGTGGTGGATGTGGCCCTTGTCGGCCTGCCCGATGCTAATGTGGGCGCGCTTGCGGCGCACAATGGCGCTAAACGTGTCGATGATGGGCACGCCGGCAACGATGAGCGGGATGATAAGCGAGGTGAGTGCGGCGGTGCGGCTCACGTTGAGCAGCGAGATGGAGCCCAGCGCAAAGCCCAGAAGTAGCGACCCCGAGTCGCCCAAGAAGATGCTTGCGGGGTTGAAGTTGTAGCGCAAAAAGGCAAGACAGGCGCCAAAGAGCGCAATGGAGAGCGCGGCGGCGTCGATGCGGCCCGAGAGAACAGCCATCGAAAACATGGTGAACGATGCGATGCCGCAGATGCCCGTGGCCAAGCCGTCGAGGCCGTCGATAAGGTTGATGATGTTGGTGAATGCCACCAGATAGATCACGGTAATGGGGTAGGCGAGCCATCCGAGCATGATCTCGCCGGGAGCAAACGGGTTGACGATGACGCCGATCCGCAGGCCGCCCATGCAGGCGATAAGCGCGGCGAGGACCTGTCCGGCCAGCTTTTGCTTGGGCGTGAGCTGGAAGACGTCGTCGATAGCGCCGGTCGCAAAGATAACGGTAAAAGAAAGCGCAAGTATGGGGTAGCTGATGTGCAGACGGGGGTGGGGCACCAAAACGGGCGGCCAACCCAGGTACCAGGTGCCTAGGATTTGCACAGTGCAGGCGACGACCAGGCCCAAAAACACCGCCGTTCCGCCCAAACGCGGGATGGGCTTGGTGTTGATGCGGCGCTTAGAAGGATAGTCGACGGCGTCGAGCTTGATTGCCAGGCGCTTGACCAGGGGTACCGTGAGGAAGGTCGTGATAAAGGCCGCCGCTGCCACGCATAGGTACGGTATGTAGCTCGGGGATGAAGCCATGAATCTAAAAACCGCCAAGCGTCGAAGGAAAAGGTCAGAAGAACGCCATGCGCAAAGGGCATAGCCGAACCATAATACTCGACCAAGGGGGGTGCATGGAATTGCACGCAGCGATAATCACGCGCTTACCAGATATTGGGATGTTGTCGATGGCTTGTCGGGATGCCGGCGGGGATCCATATGGACTGTAATGGTGATTTTCGGCAAAAGAAAACCACCCCCCACGTTACGAAAATGAACCCACCTAAAACAGGTGGGTGCCCTCATCGACTGTTCCAGCGTCCTTAACAACGAAGGATACCTGTACTAGGTACGACTGTGTGGGCTCCCTAAATAAACGCGACGGTTCACCCAGTTGCTCCGCGGGGGGCGGAATACCTACATCATAAAGCGGCACTTTATCGATTCCAGTCTTGACATTACAAAAATCGTGTCGGACGATTACGGCGCCTTGGGCTCGAGCCGTCTGTGGGGTTGATCCCTTTACGTTTGAGCTGCTGAATCGTTGTTTTGGAGCATGGTTTTATGCCGACGTCGTTGACCGAACTTTTTTCGCCCGCCTGCCATTTGTGTCCGCGCCGTTGCGGTGCGGCGCGCGATGAGGGCGCGCACGGCGTCTGCGGTGCTAACGACACGCTCAAGGTGGCCCGCGCCGCGCTTCATATGTGGGAGGAGCCGCCTATCTCGGGCGAGGCCGGTTCGGGCACGATCTTCTTTAGCGGCTGCTCGCTCAAATGTATCTACTGCCAGAACCACGAGATCTCGACCGGCAATTTTGGCCTTGAGATTTCGCCTGAGCGCCTGGTCGAGATTATGCTGGAACTGCAGGACCAGGGTGCCAACAACATCAATTTGGTGACGGCGACGCACTATGCGCACCTGTTGCCTGCCGCGATTGCCGCGGCACGGGCGCGCGGACTGGTTATCCCAATCGTCTACAACACGAGTGGTTACGAGCGCGCGAGTGCCGTGGCGGCGCTGGGCGACCTGGTCGATGTGTGGCTCACCGACTTTAAATATGCCGATGCCGGGCTTGCGCAGTCGCTCTCCCATATAAAGGATTACCCGCGTGTGGCCGTGTCGGGTCTGGCCCAGATGGCGCGCGAGATCGAGCGCCGCGGGGGAGAGTTGGTGGACGAGGACGGGCTTATGAAGCGTGGCATGATCGTGCGTCACCTGGTGCTTCCGGGGCATGCAGACGATTCGTGTCGCGTGCTGGACCTGGTGTGGCAGACGGTGGGCGACGTGCCGATCTCGGTTATGAACCAGTACACGCCCAATGCGCTCATGCGCGAGCAGGGCGGCGACCTGGCACGCGCCGTGACGCGCGAGGAGTACGAGCAGGTGCTCGACCATGCCGACGACCTGGGCTTTACGACGATGTTCTGGCAAGAGGGCGGCGCGGTAGACGAGAGCTTCACCCCGGCCTTCGACACCACCGGTGTTCTTACCAGCGCAAAGTAGTGCGTTCGTCGATGATTTTTCTGGGACGGGGATTAAAAAATCATCGAGAGGATTGCCTGTTCGAAAAGTTGCCAAAATAGCCGCGTCCCAAAAAGACTGGTTATTGGGCGTTGACAGTTGGCGAGCCGTAGGTAAAATATCGACTTGTCCTGGGGACGTAGCTCAGTTGGGAGAGCGCTGCCGTCGCATGGCAGAGGCCGAGGGT
>CAUAEH010000037.1 GCA_958427975.1 uncultured Collinsella sp.
GTCGTTTAAGAACGTCCCCAATGACTATCTCGGGATGAGTTGCGGGGAGGAGGACAGAAAAAAGCCCTGCCGCGGGTAGCGGCAGGGCTTTTGGAAAGGGGCTTGGTTGTGAGGGCTCGTTAGGCGAGCTTGGCCTCGAGCTCGGCAATGCGCTTGTAGGCATCGATGGTAAAGCGGGCCTGCTTCTCCAGGATCATAGTGGTCATGAGGGTATCCTGAGCGTGAGCCATGATGAAGGTCATCTCCATCTCGCCACCGCCGGCCTCCTGCGAAAGCAGCTTGGTCTGCGTGTCGTGGGCACCGATGAGCGCATCGCTGGCATCCTTGTGCAGCTGCTCGGCCTTCTCAAAGTCACCCTCGCGAGCAGCATCGAGCGCTGCAAGCAGATCGGTCTGGGCGTCACCTGCGTATGCGACAATCTCGAATCCAACCATCGAGATTTCTTCTTTGGTTGCCATATTGCGTTCCTTTCACATATGAACCAACGGAGAGCATCGCGTCCGGGCATACGCGCTGCGTTGTGTATGACAGAAACAATAACATTCAAACAAAAAAGAACAGCGCAAAACGTAATTTTGAGCTATGAACGGTCACTATTCGCCCGTGAACGGTTTTTAAACCAATCTGAACAATATCGAACACAATTAGCGGCAACCCAAACAGACCCGCGCCCTAGCGTACATCGCGCACCGTATCGCCCTCGACGAGCACGCCCGGAAACAGCATGTGCTCCACACCGGGTGCAGCGCCCTCGGCGCCGGCAATCTTGTCGACCGCCCACATGCCGACGCGTTTGTTGTCAAAGCGCACCGTGGTCAGGCGACGATCGGGCACGATATCGCCCAAACTATCGTCAACACCCACCACGCTTACGTCCTGGGGCACGCGCTTCCCGCGCGACTCGAGCCCACGGATGCAGCCATATGCCATGGCATCGTTGGAAGCATAAATGGCCGTACAGGTCGGATCGTCCGCCAGAGCCTGACCGGCAGCATATCCACTCTGCGCTGTCCAGTCGCCGCGCACGAGCTGCGGTGGCTCGATGCCATGCGCACGCAATGTCTCGCGCCAGCCTTCCTCGCGCCGCATGCCCGAAAGCGAGCGCTCGGGACACGAGATAAAGTGCACGGTCTTGTGCCCCTGCCCCAGCAAGTACTCGACCACTTGGCGCGAGCAATCGAACTGGTCGTTATCGACCGTTGAACAGAGCGGGTGCTCCAGCATGGTAACGAGCACCGTCTGCATACCGGGCAGCGGCTCAAAGGTGCCAAAGTCCGCCGGCATGCGGTTCATAATCACAACCATGCCGTCCACCGGCAGTGCGCTCATGCGCGACGATGCGCCCTCGAGGGTATACGGATGCCCGTCTACTTTAGTGAGAGTGATGGCATAGCCGTGCTTATCGGCGGCGGCGGCAAAGCCCTCCATACGGTCGAGGTTGCCGGTGCCGGTAATATTGAACATGGCGACGCCGACGGTCTTAAACTTACCGCGACGCAGCGATCGACCGGCAAAATTGGGGCGATACCCCAGCTCGCGCATGGCGGCACGCACGCGCTCCTTGGTCTCGGGGCGCACGCTGGGCGAATCGTGAACGGTGCGCGAGACCGTCTGTTCCGAGACGCCCGCGAGACGCGCCACATCCTTAACGGATACCGATTTTTTAACAGCGGCCATAGGTCGATCTTTCTATGTCAACGATGCCATTGGTGACACCCTACGCAGTCATTTTTAACGCCTTCAAGTATATCCAACGCCTCCCCCACCATACGCTCACCACCCAAAACCTACCGTTCACCGACATTTTTGCTTCCCCGAACAGCTTTTGTCGACCAAATGTTAACGTTGCCATTGTGCAAACACAGAGCCACCGGGCGGCTCAAACGTTTACGCGCAAGGAATCGACGGTCCACAGGCACAGGGGCCATCGGTTCGCGTCTTATTTTGTGTCGCAAAATGGCAACGTCAACATTTTGGCAACCAAACGTCAAAAGCTACCATCGTTGCCAACCCACCGACTCTTAGGAGCTTTGCATGGAGCAACTCATCGCCATCATCGAAAAGGGGCAGCCCTTTTTCAACGCGATCGCCCGCAACAAGTACCTCAAGGCGATCCGCGACGGTTTTATCTCCGTCATCCCCATCATTATCTTCTCGTCCATCTTCTGCCTGGTAGCCTCGGTTCCCAATATCTGGGGTTTCTACTGGCCCGATGACATCAACAACGCCCTATGGAAGTGCTACAACTACTCCATGGGCATCCTGGCCATCGCCTGTGCCGCCACCACGGCCAAGCACTTCGCCGACGCTCAGAACCGCGATCTGCCCAAGAACAACCAGATCAACTTCATCTCGTGCATGTGCGCGGCCATCATCGGCTTCTTGCTCCTTTCGAGCGACACGATCGCCACGGACGCTGCCAGCGGCTTCAACACCACCTACCTTGGTTCCAAAGGCCTGCTGACCGCCTTTATCGCTGCGTTTGTGACCGGCATCATCTACAAGTTCTTCATTAAGCGCAACATCACCGTCAAGATGCCCGAGCAGGTTCCGCCCAACATCTCGCAGACCTTTAAGGACATCATCCCCTTCTCCGTCTGCATCACCGTCTTTTGGGTCTTTGACATAGCCTTCCGCGCTGCTTTTGGCTTCTGCTTTGCCCAGGGCGTCATCCAGGTGTTCCAGCCCCTGTTCACCGCTGCCGACGGCTACATCGGCCTCGCTGTGATCTACGGCGCTATGAGCCTCTTCTGGTTCGTGGGCGTCCACGGCCCCTCGATCGTCGAGCCCGCCATCGCCGCCGCCCTCGTTGCCAACATGACCGACAACCTGGCTGCGTTCCAGGCCGGCCAGCACGCTTCCGCTGTCCTGACCCAGGGTGCCCAGTACTTCGTCGTCTGCATGGGCGGCACCGGCGCCACGCTCGTCCTGGTCTTTATGTTCTGCTTCCTGGCCAAGTCTCAGGAGATGCGCGCCGTCGGTAAGGCCGCCATCGTCCCCGTCTGCTTTGCCGTCAACGAGCCGCTGCTGTTCGCCGCGCCCATCGTGCTCAACCCCGTCTTCTTTGTCCCGTTTGTCTTTGCCCCGATCGCCAACATCTGGATCCTCAAGATCTTTATCGACTTCTTGGGCATGAACGGCTTTATGTACACCCTGCCTTGGACCGTCCCCGGCCCCATCGGCACCATCATGGGCCTGGGCTTCCAGCCGCTCGCTTTTGTGATGCTCGCCCTTATCCTGGTCGTCGACTTCGTTCTGTACTACCCGTTCTTCCGTGCCTATGACGCCCAGAAGTGCGCCGAGGAGGCCGAGATCTCCCAGGAGGAGCTCGCCGCCAAGAACGCCGAGAAGGCCGCCAAGCTCAACGATGCCTTCCAGGGCAAGGCTGACGCCAAGAGCGTTGCCGCCGGCGCTGCTGCCGAGGCCGTGAAGGCCGACTCCCCCGCCGCTTCCGCAGCACCCGCTGCCGAGACAACGACCGCCAGCGACCTCAACGGCAAGCGCGTGCTCGTGCTCTGCCAGGGCGGCGGAACCTCGGGCCTGCTCGCCAACGCGCTGGCCAAGGCCGCCAAGGAGCGCGGCATTAACCTCGAGACCGCTGCCGAGGCCTATGGCAACCACGTGGACATGCTCCCCGACTTTGACCTGGTCGTCCTGGCCCCGCAGGCCGCAAGCTACCTGGCCGACCTGCAGAAGGACTGTGAGCGCGTGGGCAACAAGTGCGTCGCCTGCCGTGGCAAGCAGTACATCGAGCTCTCCCAGAACGGCGATAAGTCTCTCGCCTTCGTCTCCGAGCAACTCTCGAAGTAAGTAACGCTCAGGGCCAGCCGACCATCCAAGACCGGCTGGCCCTTCGATTTAGACGATTGGATCATCATGTCCGTTAATCCTGCTAGCGTCACCAACCCGCCCGCGCAGTTTCCCGAGGACTTTGTCTTTGGCGGCGCCACCGCTGCCTACCAGGTAGAGGGCGAGACCCGCACTCACGGTAAGGGCAAGGTTGCCTGGGACGACTTTCTGGAGGCCCAGGGGCGCTTCTCCCCCGACCCCGCTTCGGACTTCTACAACCAGTACCCCGTCGACCTGGAGCTGTGCGAGGAGTTCGGCATCAACGGCATTCGCCTCTCCATCGCCTGGAGCCGCATCTTCCCCAACGGCACCGGCGAAATCAACCCCGAGGGCGTCCAGTTCTACCACGATCTCTTCGCCGAGTGCCACAAGCACCACGTTGAGCCGTTCGTCACGCTGCATCACTTTGACACGCCGCTTCCCCTCTTTGAGAAGGGCGACTTCCTCAACCGCGAGACCATCGACGCCTTTGTGGACTTTGCCACCTTCTGCTTTAAGGAGTACGCCGACCAGGTGACCTACTGGTTCACCTTTAACGAGATCTGGGCCGACGCCTCCAACACCTACATCGAGGGCACCTTCCCCGGTGGCGTCAAGGCGCATCTGGCCGAGGCCTTCCAGTGCGAGCACAACATGATGCTCGCCCACGCCAAGGCCGTGCTGGCCTTCCACAACGGCGGCTTTAAGGGCAAAATCGGCGTCATCCAGTCGCTGGAGTTTAAGTACCCGCTCAACGAGAACGACCCCGCCGACATCAAAGCCGCCAACAACGAGCACGTGCTGCAAAACCAGTTTTTGCTCGACGCGACGTTCCGCGGCGAGTATGCCCCCGACACCCTCGAGTGCGCCAACCGCCTGGCTGCCGTCTCGGGCGGCACCATCGAGATCTTGGACGAGGACCTCGAGATTATGCGCGAGGCAGCGCTCTACAACGACTACCTGGGCGTTAACAACTATCAGTGCCGTTTTTTGAAGGCTTACGATGGCGAGAACGACCTGCACCACAACGGTACGGGCGAGAAGGGCACCGGTCGCTGGCGCGTCAAGGGCATTGGCGAGCATGTGAACAAGCCCGGCATCCCCACCACCGACTGGGACTGGATCATCTATCCCGAGGGTCTGTTCGATCTGCTCGTCTACATTAAGCAGCGCTACCCCAACTACAAGCAGATCTTCATCACCGAGAACGGCATGGGCTACAAGGACCCCTACAAGAACGGTTTTGTGGACGACCAGCCGCGCATCGACTACATCGAGCAGCACCTGCGTTGGCTGCTCAAGGCCATGGAGGGGGGCGTCAACGTGGGCGGCTACTTCCTGTGGAGCCTGCAGGATCAGTTCTCCTGGACCAATGGCTACAACAAGCGTTACGGCTTCTTTTACGTTGACTTTGAAACCCAGAAGCGCACGCCCAAGGCAAGCGCCTACTGGTACAAGCACGTGGCGCAGACCCGTCGTCTGGACTAGTGGCTGGCGGGGTTGCCCGCTCACACAACCTGTCCCCATTTCTCAGCCGGGGGCGGCACGTCACACGGCGCGCCGCCCCCGGTCTTTTTGTTTTTGGGCTGGTCGGGAGCCGTTTGTCTCGATCTGTAACATCTAGCCGAGTTTTTTGGTCCTAGCTGTTACAGATTGAGACGAACAGGATTGCTCTTTCCGAAGAATCTAAATCTGTAACACGTAGCCCGCTTTTGACCGTCTACCTGTTACAAATCGAGACAAACGGAGTAGGACCTAACCCCGTATGTCCCTAACAGTCGAGCGTTCGACCAGCGTACTCGGCACATGAATCGTCTCGATAGACGAGCTCTCTCCAATCGCCGCCTCAAACGCAAGCTTACCGACACCGCGCAAATCAAATCGCAGCGTCGTCAGTCGATTGTGAGGAACAAGTCCCTCGAGTGCGTCGTCGATACCAACCACGCTCACGTCGTCGGGCACGGACAGGCCCGCGTTCTCGAGCGCGGCGATAACGCCCAGCGCCATCTGGTCATTTGCCGCAAGCACGGCAGTCGGCGCCTGCGACCCGCCGGCAAGCACCTCGGCCGCAATCCGCTCGCCCATGGCGTACCCACTGTCCGCACTCCAATCGCCACGCAGCATCGGAGCGGCATCGACATGAGCACGACCCAGCGTATCGCGCCAACCGGCCTCACGAAAACGCGAGGAAATCGAGTTTTCCGGACCCGCCACAAACCGCATATTCGAGTGACCATGTTCCAGCAGATAATTGGTCAACAGCTCGCACGAACCATACTGGTCGGAGTCGATCGTCGTGCAGCGCGGATGCGCATACATGGACAGGATGACCGTTCGCACTCCCGGCTGGGGAACAAACTCCTCAAAATCGGGAGCCATGCGGTTCATGTTGAGAATCATGCCGTCGACGGGTCGCTCGACCATGCGGCGCGAGGCATCGGCAAGTGTATAGGGCTTGTCGCCGCCCATCTCGATCATAGTGACGGCAAAATCGTGCTCGCGCGCCGCTTGCATGATACCCTCGAGCGTCGCCAGGTTACCGACACGTGTGATGTTGTACATGCACAGGCCAATAGAACGATACGACCCGCCGCGCAACGCCGCTCCAGCAAAATTGGGACGAAAGCCCAGCTCTTCCATGGCGGCCAGCACACGCTTGCGCGTCTTTTCCGTCACGTTGGGCATACCGTTGACCACGCGAGACACAGTCTGGCGGCTCACGCCAGCGAGCGCCGCAACCTCTGCCGCGCTCGCCGAATGACCATTCCTTGTCTGCTGAGCCATGCCTTCCACGCTAACCTGCTTCCCAACTATTCCCCGCGCCCATGGCGCATCGTACATACATCGATAACGTGCTCATGATACCCGAGCCATATACCACAACATGAAAACTTCTGTCAATCAAAACCGCTTACCGAACAAATACAACCGTTCGCGGCTGTTTGAAGTTGTTTTGTTTCTATACATCCCAGCCGGATGTTAACGTGCTCATTGTCAAATGTTCACGTGCTCATTTTGGTTCTAATCATTTTAAGATAGTGTTTATCGGGCTTTTTCACCGCTGAACGCTAACCAAGGAGCCTCCTGAGCGCAAACGCACAATATCGAACAGCGAGACGAGAGGGTGTATGCATATGTCTTTGCTAAACCGCGTACAGCAGCTGCCGAAGGGCTTTGTTTGGGGCGCCGCAACCGCCGCGTACCAAACGGAAGGTTCCACGAAGGTGGCAGGCAAGGGTAAGACCATGTGGGACGATTACCTTGTCGCCCAGGGTCGCTTTTTGCCCGACCCGGCCAGTGATTTCTACAACCGCTACGAGGAGGATATCCGCCTTTCTGCCGAGCATGGACTCAACGCCATCCGTGTGTCCATCGCCTGGACCCGCATCTTCCCCAACGGCGACGATGCCGAGCCCCTCGCCGAGGGCGTTAAGCACTACCACGAGCTGTTCGCCTGCTGCAAAAAGTATGGCGTCGAGCCCTATGTGTCCCTGCATCACTTTGACTCCCCCGCCGCCCTGTTCAACCAGGGCGACTGGCTCAACCGCAAGACCGTCGACGCCTATGTGCGCTATGCCGAGTTCTGCTTCCGCGAGTTCCGCGAGGTCAAGAATTGGTTCACCATCAACGAGCTCATCAGCCTCTCGCACTCCCAATACATCCAAGGCAACTTCCCGCCCAACCATCACTTTGATGTGACGAGCGGCATCCAGAGCCAGCACAACGAGCTCGTTGCCCACGCCCGCGCCGTCAACCTGTATAAGGATCTTGACGAGACCGAGCACCTGGGCGGACGCATTGGCATGGTCAACGTCCTGACGCCGGCATATCCTGCCACAGACTCGCCCGCCGACCAGCACGCCGCCGACCTGTACAACGCCTTCTACACCGACTTCATCATGGACGGCGCCTTCCTGGGTCACTACTCCGCGCGCACCCTCTCACTCATCAACGAGATTCTGCGTGCCAACAACGCCACGCTTACGGTTGAGGACAGCGACATGGAGGAGCTCGCCAAGGCGGCGCCCCGCAACGATATGTTCGGCCTCAACTACTATCAGTCGGCGTTTATCGCCGCCTACGATGGCGAGTCCACCAACAGCTTTAACGGCACCGGAGACAAGGGCACCTCGTGCTTTAAGTTTAAGGGCGTCGGGCAGCAGGTCGATATGCCGGGTATCCCCACCACCGACTGGGATTGGCTCATCTACCCGCAAGGCCTCTACGACACGCTCAAGCACATCAGCGCCACCTATCCCAACCTCCCCGTCATCTATATCACCGAAAACGGCCTGGGCCACAAGGACCCCGAGCCCGACGCAAACGGCATCGTCGCCGATCCCGAGCGCATCGACTTTGTCGACCAGCACATGGAGAAGGTGCTCCGGGCGCGCGCCGAGGGCGTCGACGTCCAGGGCTACTTTATCTGGAGCCTGCAGGACCAGTTCTCGTGGGCCAACGGCTATAACAAGCGCTACGGCCTGTTCTACATCGACTTCGACACGCAAAAACGCTACATCAAGCAGTCGGCACTCTGGTACAAGGAGCTCGCCGACACTATGGCGGACGCGCAGTAGCGCATCGCCTCGCTTTCCCCCGAGAGGGGAGCGGCCCTATGCGATACAAACCCAGCCGCTCCCCTCTCTCCCCCTGGGACCGACCCCGCCTGCACCCGGGCTTTTAGCAAGCGGGAGACCATATAGGTTTTCAACGTCCATGCCATTAAGATTTCATGCAAAGAGGAGCGTGAACTATGGAATCGATCGTTAAGTTCTTGGAGAAAGGTCAGCCGTACTTCGACAAGGTCTCTAAGAACATCTACCTTCAGGCCATTAAAGACGGCTTTTTGGCAGCAATGCCCATCATCCTGTCTTCTTCTGTCTTCCTGCTTATTTCGACCCTGCCGGGCGTTGTCGCCACGGTCGGCGGCTTTACGCTGCCCGACTGGTGGAACGTCGACGTCGTGAACTTCTGCAACAAGGTTTACAACTTCACGATGGGCGTCGTGGGCATCATGGTCGCCGGCACCACCGCAAGCGCGCTGACCGGCTCCAAGAACCGCCGCATGCCTGCCGGCAAGGCCATCAACGCCACGAGCACCATGGTCGCCGCCATGTGCGCTATGCTCATCTTGGCCGTTACCCAGACGAGTGCCAAGATCGACGGCGCCGATGTCTCGGTGTTCTTTACCGACAACATGGGCACCAAGGGCCTACTGAGCTCCTTTGTCGCCGCATTTGCCACGGTCAACATCTATGCCTTCTGCATTAAGCGAGACATCACCATCAAGCTGCCCAAAGAAGTCCCCGGCGCCATCGCCCAGAACTTCCGCGACATCTTCGCCTTCAGCTTCTCCATCCTGTTTGTCGCCGTCATCGACGTTATCTGCCGCACCTGCTTGGCCGTCCCGTTTGCCAACGTCATCTCCACGCTGGTGAGCCCGCTGTTCGCCGCTGCCGATTCCTACGCCGGCCTCGCCCTCATCTGGTTCATGATCCCGCTGTTCTGGTTCATGGGCATCCACGGCCCCTCGGTCGTTAAGCCTGCCCTCAACGCCGCGCTGTTTGGCAACATCACCACCAACCTCGCCACGCTGCAGGCCGGCGGTCACCCCGCCCTCGCCCTGACCGAGAACTTCGGTAACTACATCGGCGAACTCGGCGGCACCGGCGCCACGTTCATTGTCCCGATCATCTTCCTGCTCTTTATGCGCTCCAAGCAGCTCAAGGCCGTCGGCAAAGCCTCTGTCGTACCCGTGATGTTCGCCGTCAACGAACCGCTGCTGTTCGCCGCGCCCATCATCCTCAACCCGTACTTCCTGATCCCGTTCCTGTTTGCCCCCGTGGCCAACGTCCTCATTGGTAAGTTCTTCATCGACTTTTTGGGCATGAACGGCTTTATCTATGCCATGCCGTGGGCACTCCCCGGACCGATCGGCACCTTCATCGACACCAACTTCCAGCCGATCTCTCTGGTCCTGGTTGTCGTCCTGCTGGTCGTTGACTTCTTAATCTACTACCCGTTCTGCAAGGCCTACGACAACGTCCTGTGCAAGCAGGAGGCCGAGACCCTGGCCGAAGAAGAGGCCGAGGAGACCAAGGCCGTCAAGACCGCTGCCGCCCCCGCCGTTGAGGCTCCTGTTGTCGAGACCGCTTCTGCCACTGAGGCCTCCGCAGCTCCGTCCGCCCTTAAGGGCAAGGATCTGAGGGTTCTGGTTCTGTGCGCTGGCGCCGGCACCTCCGCACTGCTCGCCAACGCGCTTAAGGAAGGCGCCGACGAGCTGGGCATCGACATTACCGCCAACGCCGGTGCCTACGGCAGCCACTACGCCATCATGGACCAGTACAACGTCATCGTCCTGGCTCCGCAGGTTCGCACCTATTACAACGAGATGAAGGCCGACACCGACCGCCTGGGCATCACGCTGCTGTCGCCCAAGGGCAAACAGTACATCGACCTCACTAAGGATCCCAAGGGTGCCGTCTCCTGGATCGAGGAAAACCTCGAGGCATAAGACGCTGACGCCACCTGCCGCTCGCAGAAAAAAAATGGCCCGTGCATCGATGCGTGATGCGCGGGCCATTTTGTTTAGACCGCACCCGTCCTCCTGTTCATCTTAATCTGTAACATCTAGCCGAGTTTTTGGGTCCCAGCTGTTACAGATCGAGGTGAACGCACAGGCCAAGCCAAAAATCTCAATCTGTAACATGTAGACCGCTTTTGACCGCTTAGATGTTACAGATCGAGACAAACAGATGGGTCAATCCAATCAATCTAGATCTGTAACACCTGGCTGGTCATTTCACTCCTAACTGTTACAGATCGAGACAAAGATGATGGCTGGGTAGACAAAATCTCAATCTATAACACCTAGTCGAGTTTTCGGGTCCCACCTGTTACAGATTTAGACGAGCAGGCCGAGCACGTCTACGCCCGCAGATCCCTCACGCTGGAACGCTCGACCAACACGCCCGAGACGAGCGTACGACTTCTGGAGCTCGGGGCTTCCAGACCTGCGACGACCTCGTTAAGCGCACGGATGCCCAGTTCGCGGTGGCGAAACTTCACCGACGTCAGAATCGAGTTGGGAATCGTCTTGTAGAGCTCATCGTCGAAGCCGATCACGGACACGTCGTCGGGCACATTGAGCCCTTTGTCACGTAGAGCCATCATCACGCCGTTTGCCATGCAGTCGTTAGCAGCGAGGACCGCCGTGCAATCGGGCTTATCGGCAAGCACAAGGCCCGCGGCATAGCCACTATCCGCATTCCAATCGCCTTGCAGAGGCTCGGGCGGCTCAATGCCACGTGCCTCGAGTGCCGCTCGCCAACCTTTCATACGGCACTGGCTCGACAGTGACTCTTTCTTACCAGAGACGAAGTACACGTTCTTGTGCCCGTGGTTCAAGAAGTACTCGCACGCCATGCGCGCGCCGCCCTCTTGGTCGTCACTGACGGTAGAGCAGGTAGGATGTTCCATCGGTGTGATAATCACCGTCTTGAGGTCTTTCGGCGCCTCAAAGGTATCAAAGTCATCGACCATCTGGCGCAGGTTGAAAATCATGCCGTCGACGGGGAGCTGCGACATCCTACGCGCCGCTTCGGCAAGGGTCATCTTCTCCCCCGCCCGCTTTTTGATCATCGTAAGAGCAAAGCCTCGCTCTTCGGCGGCATCGGCGATACCGTCGATCATGTCCACGGCACCGCCCGACAAGTGGAACAGCACGACGCCGATGCACCCGTAACGGCCCAACTTGAGCGAACGCGCGGCAAAGTTGGCTCGAAACCCGAGCGCCTCCATGGCCGAATGAACCTTATCGCGTGTCGACTCTCGCACGCTATCGGGCTCGTTAATCACGCGCGAAACCGTCTTGAGAGAAACACCAGCGGCAATCGCCACATCATTCATTGAGACATTTTTCTTGTCCATCGTTGCCACTGCTTCTCCAGTCGGTTTTACATCGCTTGTTTTTGCGTTCTAGCATACACTACCTGCCTGACTGATAAATCAACCGTTTACCGAACAATATCGACCGCTCACCCGTATATCCTTGTTGCTCTTCCAAAAATGTCTTACGTTGTCATTAACGAAATGACAACGTTGTCATTTCGCAATGCCTTCCTTAAGCAGGAAGGTTTCCGGGCAGTCCTGACCATCCATCGACGACCAGTTCCATCCACATGCATCGCGCATCAAGCAGCAAAGGAGCTCTATGGACGCCATCGTAAAGATGCTCGAAAAGCATCAACCGTTCTTTGAGAAGATCTCGAGGAACATCTACCTCCAGGCCATCAAGGACGGATTCCTTGGGTGCATGCCCATTGTCCTCACCTCTTCGATCTTTCTGCTCATTGCCACCCTTCCCGGCGTTGTCGGCATCACGCTGCCCCAGCCGCTCATCGACTGGTGCAACAAGCTGTACAACTTCACCATGGGCGTCATGGGCATCATGGTTGCCGGCACCACTGCCAAGAACTTCACGGCATCCATGAACCGTCGTATGCCCGCCGGCAAAGTGCTCAACGACGGTTCCACCATGGTGGCCGCCCAGTGCAGCATGCTGCTGCTCGCAGTCACGCAGTTCACCACCAAGTTCAACGGCTCCGAACTTTCGGTCTTCGATTGCACCAGCATGGGCACGCGCGGTCTGTTCTCGGCCTATATCGCCGCGTTCATTACCGTGTGGGTCTACAAATTCTGCGTCTCGCGCGATCTGACCATTAAGCTGCCCAAGGAGGTCCCGGGCGCCATCGCTCAGAACTTCCGCGACATCATCCCCTTTGGCGGTGCTGTCATCATCTGCGGCATCGTCGATGTCGTTGTGCGCAACCTCATGGGCGTTCCGTTCTCCGAGTTGCTTATCAAACTGCTCTCCCCGCTCTTCACTGCGGCAGAGACCTACCCCGGACTCATCCTTATTCAGGCGGCCACCGCGTTCTTCTGGTTCATCGGCGTCCACGGCCCTTCGATTGTCCAGCCGGGCATCGACCCCATCCGTCTTGCCAACCAGGCCGAGAACCTGCAGGTTCTGCTGGCCGGTGGCCACCCCGCCCACTCCCTCACCTTTAACATGTCGCTCGTGGGTGAGTTCGGCGGCACCGGCGCCACGTTCATCGTGCCGCTTCTGCTGATTCTCTTTATGAAGTCCAAACAGCTCAAAGCCGTCGGCAAGGCCTCGATTGTTCCTGTTGCCTTCGCCGTCAACGAACCGCTGCTCTTTGGCGCGCCGATGATCCTTAACCCCTACATGCTCATCCCCTTTGTTGCCGCCGGCTGCGTCAACGTGAGTGTTGCCAAGTTCTTTATCGACAACGTGGGCATGAACGGCTTCTCCTTCGTGGTGCCTTGGGCTACCCCTGCCCCCATCGGCATCTTCATCACTACAAACTTCCAGCTTATCGCCCTGGTATTTGTCGCGATCATCATCTTGCTGGACGCCATCATCTACCTGCCGTTCTTGAAGGCATACGATAAGCTGCTCTGCGACCAGGAAGCCGAGCGCGCCGCCGAGCTGGGTCTCGAGTCCGATGGTGCTGCCACCATCGCCGCCAGCACCTCTGCGCCCGCTGTCGAGCAGGCCACCGCTGCCGTCGAGCCGACCGCCGCTGCCGCTGACAGCAAGCCTGTCGCCGATCAGCCCGAGCCCGCTGCCGATGCATCCGCTAAGAAGGATGTCGACGGTCTGAAGGTCCTCGTCCTGTGCGCCGGCGCCGGCACCTCTGCCATGCTTGCCAACGCCATCAAGGAAGGTGCCGCGCAGACCGGAGAGAACATCGCTTCCTCCGCAGGCGCCTATGGCCAGCACACTGCCATCATGGATCAGTACGACGTTATCGTGCTTGCCCCGCAGGTCCGTAGCTACTACAACGACATGAAGGCCGACACCGATCGCCTGGGCATTAAGCTGCTCGCCCCGCGCGGTAAGGAATATATCGACCTTACTCGCGACCCCGCTGGCGCCATCAAGTGGCTCCGCGAGAACCTCGACTAGGTTCCTCCCTCTGTTGGTGCCCGGATCCCCAGTTCGGGCACCTCTCCCTATTCGTATCCCACAGAAAGGATGACTCATGACCAACCCCATGCAGTTCCCCGACGGCTTTGTGTTTGGCGGCGCCACCGCTGCTTACCAGGTTGAGGGCGAGACCCGTACGCACGGCAAGGGCAAAGTGCCCTGGGACGATTTCCTGGCAGCCCAGGGTCGCTTCTCCCCCGATCCCGCAAGCGATTTCTACAACAAGTACCCGGTCGATATCGACCTGTGCCAGCGCTTCGGCATCAACGGTATCCGTGTCTCCATCGCTTGGAGCCGCATCTTCCCCAACGGTACTGGCGAGATCAACCCCGAGGGTGTCGCCTTCTATCACGAGCTTTTTGCCACCTGCAACAAAGCTGGCGTTATCCCCTATGTCACGCTCGATCACTTCGATACGCCCGAGGCCTTCTACCAGGACGGCGGCGAGGGCTTCCTGACGCGCACGACCATCGATGCCTTTGTCGAGTATGCCAAGTTCTGCTTTGCCGAGTTCACCGAGGTCAAGCACTGGTTCACCTTTAATGAGATTCCCGCGACCGCCGAGGGCAGCTTTATCGTCGGCAACTGGCCGCACGGCGAGAAGTATCGCCTGGACAAGGCCTTCCAGCTCATGCACAACATGATGGTGGCCCACGCCAAGGCTGTCGTCGCCTTCCATGAGGGCGGCTTTGAGGGTGAGATCGGCATTGTCCAGAACCTGGAGCCCAAGTATCCCCTCGATCCCAACAGCGCTGCCGACTGCGAGGCCGCCCGCATGGCCGACGTCATCAACAACCGCTGGGTACTCGACGCCACCTTCCGTGGCCACTATGCAGCCGACACCATGGAGGCTGCGACCAAGCTTGCCCATATCGCCGGCGGCGAGCTCGACGTCCGCGACGAGGACATCGCCGCGCTGACCGCCGCGCTCCCCTACAACGATTGCCTGGGCGTCAACACCTACAAGTGCCAGTTCCTGCGTGCCGCCGAGGGCGAAAACGACATCAACCACAATGGCACCGGCGACAAGGGCTCCTCGCGCTGGTTCCTCAAGGGCGTGGGCGAGTCATGCGTGCGCGAAGGCGTTCCCACCACCGATTGGGACTGGATCATCTATCCCGAGGGCCTCTACGACCTGCTGCTCCGCATTAAGAACGATTACCCCAACTACAAGAAGATCTACATCACCGAGAACGGCATGGGCTATAAGGACGACTTCGAGGACGGCTTTATCGATGACGCCCCTCGCATCGACTACATGCGTCAGCATCTCGCATGGATCCTCAAGGCAATCGACGGCGGCGTGAACGTCGACGGTTACTTCGTGTGGTCGCTGCAGGACCAGTTCTCCTGGACCAACGGCTATAACAAGCGCTATGGCCTGTTCTACATCGACTTTGAGACCCAGAAGCGCTATCCCAAGGCGAGCGCGTACTGGTACAAGAACGTCTCGGAGACCGGCCTGCTTATGGCCTAACTTTTGCCGCATACCCCCTGTCGGCCGCATGCGAATCCCTCCACGGGTTCGCATGCGGCCTATTTTTTTGCTCGGCCCGTGCAGGCCGTTTGTCTCGATTTGTAACATCTAGCAGGGATTTTCAATCCTAACTGTTATAGATTTAGACGAACGGGCGACCAGGGCTGAAAGATCTCAATCTGTAACACGTAGCCCACTTTCGACCGTCTAACTGTTACAGATCGAGACAAACGCCACAGGTCAATCCCTTTAATCTCAATCTGTAACATCTAGCCGAGTTTTTCGATCCCAACTGTTACAGATTGAGACGATTCGACGGTACCGGTCGCTTGGACACGTCGTGGTACAATTATGCCACGACGCAAAGGAGGTACCCATGTCCGCTTGTGTGCCCGTCCGAGACATGAAGGACACTGCCACATTCACCGCACTTGTTGAGTCTGAGCGCGACGTCACCGTAACTAAGAACGGCTACGAGGCCATGCACTGCATCAGCAGCGACCAGTATCGCCTCATGCAAGAAGAAATCGCCAAGGCAAAACTACTGTCTCGTATGATGTTGGCAGAAGACGAAATATCGCAAGGCGACTACAGCGACTACGACTCCTTCGCGACCGCGATACGAGACAAATATGACCTATAACGTCGTTATACTCAAAAGCGCGCGATATGAGTACGAGAGTATCGTCGGGTACCTTGCTCAAATCCTCAAGAATCCGCGTGCAGCAGGCAATTTTGTCGCTGAGTTTGAATATCAGCTTGATCTGCTTCGCGAGCAGCCGCTCCTACGTCCCCTCTCGCATATGCAAGAGCTGGCGGCACGTAATTACCGATCGTTTCCCGTCAACAACTACGTGTGCCTTTATAAGTTTGAGCACGAAACAATCTATATCGCTCACATCTTTCATCAGTCACAGGACTACGCCCGCCTGGTCTAACCCACAAGCTGAATACTTGGCCCGAGCACATTTGCGCGTCAACGTGAAGCGGTAATCCCCGCGCCGACAGGGGGCAGAAGTATCGCCTGCAGCGTTAGTTAGCAGATGACCTGCGTATGCTCCTCGATGGCGGCGCGATCCTCGGCGGCGATACTCGGCTCGCACACCACGGCGTCCAAATTGTCCAGACGACAGAAGGTGTAGAAGTCGCGCTTGCCGATCTTGCTGGAGTCGGCGATCAGATAGCGCGAGTCGGCCTTGCTAAAGGCGAGCTGCTGGATACGACCCTCATCCATATTAGACGTAGACACGTCGCCATCCAGAATGCCGTTGGCGCCGATAAACGCCGCATCGATACCCAGCGCACGCAGAGTATCCTCGGCCGTTGGCCCCACAAAAGCGGCGGTGCGGCGACGGTACATACCGCCCACGAGGCACAGGTCGCAGTCTTCGCGCGCCTCGAGCAGGTTAAACACCGAAAGCGAATTAGTCACGATGCGCAGGCGAAACGCCGGCAGCATCGAGGCCATCTGCTCCACCGTAGTGCCCGTGCCCAAAAAGATGGTCGAGCCCTCCTCGATGAGCTCCACGGCGCGGCGCGCGATCTGCAGCTTTTCCTCGGCATGCTTGGTGCGCTTTTCGCTGTGCGAATACTCGTGGCGCAACATAGCGTGGGGACGGCCCTGTGCACTACGGGCTCCTCCGTGCACGCGTTCAATCTCGCCCAGGCTCGCAAGTTCTTCGAGGTCGCGGCGGATCGTCATATCCGAGACACCTAACGCATCCGAAATCTCCTTGACCGAGACCGTGCCCTGCTCATCGAGCAGCTGACGAACCTTATCCTGTCGCTCTGCCTTAATCACGATGAATCCTCGCCGTTCTTTGCGCGCATATCATTCAAACAGTAACGAACAAATTGTATCAGACTCGTTCGCGTCAAAAATGAACGCCCGCACAGCTCCAATCATCACTTTTTTGAGAAAAATACCCCCTGCTTTAGTGGGGTGTAGTGATAATCTCGCCTGTTCGCGCTACAGTTTGTCGGAAATACCTCGATGTTAGGAACCAAATGATCACTTCCGAGCTTTTCGGCACCGCGCCGTGCGGTACCCCCGTTCATCGTTACACCCTCAACGGGCCCGAGATCTGCGTTCGCATTATGGACTATGGCGCCACCGTGCTTGGTATCGACGTGCCCGACATTCCCGGCAACGTGCGCGATGTGGTGCTGGGCTTCGATAAGCTCGAGGATTACTTTGACAACCCCGCCTGCTTTGGCGCGACCATCGGGCCTGTGGCCAACCGCACCGCGGGCGCCACGATCACCATCGACGGTACGGACTGGCATATGCCGGCCAACGAAGGCGCCAACAACCTGCACAGCGATCTTGAGCACGGTCTGCATAAACGCGTGTGGGACGTTGAGCTCGACGAGGCCCATAACGCCGTGCGCATGACCACCTCGCTTGAGGATGGCGAACTGGGCCTTCCCGGCAACCGCACCTTGACGGCCGTGTTTACCGTTACACGCACCGGCGTCTTTCGCATCGAGTATGGCTGCGAGAGCGACCGCGCCACCTACGTGTCCATGACCAACCACACGTACTTTAACCTTGCCGGCCATAACGCCGGCATGGACTGCGAGCACTTCTTTGTTGCCAACGCTGCCCACTACCTGCCCATCAACGAGCAGAATATCCCCACCGGCGAGATCGCTCCGGTCGAGGGCACGCCGTTTGACTTCCGTGAGCTGCGCCCCGTCGCGCCTGGCATGGAGGCCGACGATCCCCAGATTAAGCAGGCACGCGGCTACGACCACTGCCTGTGCATCGATGGCTATCAGTACGGCCGTAATCTGCGCCGCGCCCTGCACGTCGAGGAGATGTGGACCGGTCGTGAGCTGGACTACTACACCACCGCCCCGGGCGTGCAGCTCTACACCGGCAACTGGCTGGGCGACGAGCACGCCAAGGACGATGCTAACTATGGCTGGGGCGCCGGCTTTGCCCTCGAGGCAGAGATGTACCCCGACACACCGCACCAGCCGCTGTTCCCGCAGGGCATTGTGGGCCCGGGTCACCCCTACAGCAATGTGATCGAATACCACTTTATGAGGCACTAAGCCCACAACGCAACATATCGCACAGCAGCGCCCGCCGGCACCACTGCCGACGGGCGTTTTTCTACCTAGTCATTGGGGACGTTCTTAAATGACTAGTCATTGGGGACAGTCTTTAACGTTTGGCGAGAAGGACTGTCCCAATCTGCCGACACTTGGGGACGTTCCTAAAAGGCCGGCACATAAGGAACGTCCCCAAGTGCCAAGGGTGTCCCGTTTGACTAGTCATTTAAGAACGTCCCCAATGACTAGTTGGATGGGGTCGGGATTGGAGCTGGGGAGGTAACGGATTTCTAGCTCTATGCCGAGTTCTTGTAGCTCTTTGAAGGCAGCGATGTCCGTATCGTCTACGGCGACTGCGGGCGTTATGGGGTGCTTGCCCTCCCCCGCCTGCATATGGCCAATGCTGATCTTGGTGATCGGCACACCACCCTTAACCAGCGCGAGTGCATCCGTGGGCGACGCCACCATGATGAGAATCCTTTGGCGCGGCGTTGCGGTATGAATGATGTCGACAGTCCTTTGCACCGAGAAGGACCGCGTCCAGACACCCTCGGGTGTCGCCACCCTCATAGGGGCCCACTTGCGCGAATCAGCCGCAATCTCATCGTTGACGATTAAAACAAGGTTGGAACCCACGACTTCGTTCCACAGCTCAACGTCTTGCCCGTAAATAAACCGGTCATCGATGCGTGTGAGAAGAATCTTGGGTTGAGCCATCGCCACCCCATTCTGTTTGAGACCCGTAAGAGCAAGACATCACGTCTCCAATATTAGTGCATTTAAAGTGAGAAAAGCCGTCAGAACACTTGCGCGGATTTGCGATGTCCCGTATCATAGACAGCCGTTGACGCCTCAGTTGCGTCATCACATGGCCGCCAGCGTAGCTCAGTTGGTAGAGCACCGCTCTCGTAAAGCGGGGGTCACCGGTTCGAGCCCGGTCGCTGGCTCCATTGCACAAGATAGCCGCCTTCGGGCGGCTTTTTTGTTGCCGATTTCGAGCGC
>CAUAEH010000038.1 GCA_958427975.1 uncultured Collinsella sp.
CTTGAACTTCTTACCGCTACCGCAAGGACACAGTTCGTTGCGGCCCACGTTGACATAAGGGTCATCGCTCTCGGACTTGCGGTAGGTCGTCACCTTGCCACCGTTGTTAACGGCAGCCGGACCACCCTGGACGGCGGTGCGGGCCTGCACCTGAGCCTGCTTGCGCAGCACCGAATCGCTGTTGTCGCCATCGACCTCGGCGGGACCAGAGAAGTGCGCACCCTTAAGGGCGGGGTCCTCCTTGTGCTCCACAGCCCGCGGGGCAGCTTTGAGCTCAATGCGCAGAACAGTGCGCAGGTAATCCTCGTACATGGTATCGACGAGCATCTGGAACGCGCCGTAGGCCTCGGTCTTATACTCAACCAGCGGGTCGCGCTGGCCAAAGCCGCGCAGGCCGATACCGGTCTTGAGGTAGTCCATCTCCTGCAGGTAGTTCATCCAACGCGTATCGATGACGCGCAGCATGACCTGGGTATTGAGTTCGCGCATCAAGTCCTCGCCCAGGCGCTCGGCCTTCATGTTGTAGCACTTCTCAACATAGGCCAAGACATCGGCGGCTAGGGCTTCAAAGTCCTCGTCGGGGAACTGAGGGGTATCGATATGCCCAGTCAGCTCGACGACCCACTTACGCAGACCCTCAAGATCGCGCTCGCCCTCGTGGCTGTCCTTGGTGCAGAACTCCTGCACGCAACGGTAGACGGTATCGTGCATGACCTCGGTGATGTGGTCGGTCAGGTCCTTGCCGTCCAGAATCTTATTGCGCTCGGCGTAGATGACCTGGCGCTGCTTGTTCATAACGTCGTCGTACTCAAGGACGCTCTTACGCATGGAGAAGTTGATGCTCTCGACCTTGTGCTGGGCGCTCTCGACGGCCTTGGAGATGATCTTATGCTGGATGGGCATGTCGTCACCCATGTCGGCCGTGACCATCATCTTGGAGACGCGGTCCATCTTGTCGCCGCCGAACAGGCGCATGAGGTCGTCCTCGAGCGACAGGTAGAACTGGGTCTCGCCCGGATCGCCCTGACGACCGGAGCGGCCGCGCAGCTGGTTGTCGATACGGCGGGACTCATGGCGCTCGGTGCCGATAACGGTCAGGCCGCCGGCGGCAAGCACGCGCTCGCGCTCGGCCTTGCAGGTCTCCTTGGCCTCGGCGTTAAACTGCTCGAGCTGCTCGGGCGTCACGTCCTCCATGGTCAGGCCCTCGTACTCAAGGCGCTCGCGCACCAGCTCGTCGGGGTTGCCGCCCAGCAGGATGTCGGTACCACGACCGGCCATGTTAGTAGCGATGGTCACGGCGCCGTAGCGTCCGGCCTGGGCAACGATATGAGCCTCGCGCTCGTGATGCTTGGCGTTGAGGACCTCGTGTGCGATGCCGCGCTTGGTAAGGGCGGCGGACAGCTTCTCGGAGCTTTCGATGGAGACGGTGCCCACCAGGACCGGTTGGCCCTTGGCGTGACGACGCTCAACGTCGTCGGCAACGGCGTTGTACTTGGCCTGAATGGTGCGGTAGACCAGGTCCTCGTGGTCAACACGCTGCACGGGCTTGTTGGAGGGGATGACCTCGACGGGCAGCTTGTAGATCTCGCGGAACTCGGCATCCTCGGTAAGTGCCGTGCCGGTCATACCGGAGAGCTTGTCATACAGACGGAAGTAGTTCTGCAGGGTGATGGTGGCCAGGGTCTGGTTCTCCTCGCGTACGAGCACGCCCTCTTTGGCCTCGATGGCCTGGTGCAGGCCCTCGGAATAACGGCGGCCTTCCATAATGCGGCCAGTGAACTCGTCGACGATCTTGACCTCGCCGTTGGTGACCACGTACTGCTTATCGCGGTGGAACATGTACTGGGCCTTCAGCGCTTGCTGCAGGTGGTTGACCAGCTGGCCGGAGAGATCGGCATAGATGTCATCGATACCCAGGCGGCGCTCGATCTTCTTAAGACCGCGCTCGGTGGCGGCAATGGTGTGCTTGGCCTCGTCCATGACGTAGTCGCCCGTGGGTTCAACGTCCTCGGTGGCGGTAAGCATGTCGTGCGACACGTCCTCGCCGCGCTCAAGGCCACGCACGGCACGCGCGAAGTCCTTGTAGGTACTGGCGGACTTGGTGCCAGCGCCCGAGATAATGAGCGGCGTCCTGGCCTCATCGATCAGGATGGAGTCGACCTCGTCGACGATGGCGTAGTTGTGGCCGCGCTGTACGCGCTGCTCGGGACGGGTAACCATGTTGTCGCGCAGGTAATCAAAGCCGAACTCGGAGTTGGTGCCGTAGGTGACGTCGGCCTGGTAGGCCGGGCGCTTGAGCTCGAGCGGCATGTTGTTCTGGAGCAGACCGACGGTCATGCCCAGGTACTTATAGATGCGGCCCATCCACTCGGAGTCACGCTTGGCAAGGTAATCATTGACAGTAACGACGTGCACGCCCTTGCCGGCAATAGCGTTGAGATAGCCAGCCAACGTGGAGACGAGGGTCTTACCTTCGCCGGTCTTCATCTCGGCGATGTGGCCCTCGTGCAGTGCCATGGCGCCAATGAGCTGCACGTCAAAGTGGCGCATACCCATGGTGCGCTTGGAAGCCTCACGCACGGTGGCAAAGGCCTCGGGAAGCATGTCGTCGAGCGACTCGCCGTTGGCGTAACGCTCGCGAAACTTATCGGTCTGGGCGCGGAGTTCCTCCTCGGTCATCTTCTCAAACTGGGGCTCAAGACCGTTGATCTGGTCGACGATCTTGTAGTAGCGCTTAAGGTCCTTATCGGATCCAAAGGACAGCAGCTTTGACATGAATCCCATGTGGTTTTCCTTTTTGGCCATCGCCCACGCCGTGCAGCTGCGGGCGAGTTAAACACAGATGATTGTACTTTAGCCAAACAAGGCGCGGCCTATACGGTCGAGCTCGACCGCCACGTAATAACTACGACCAACCTGCCACAATGGGACAGGTTAATTTTGGAGGGTTTATCTGGGCAAACGCCGCCTCTCCGCCATTTGATGCCATGGGGACAGGTTAGTTTGCACTAATCAAAAAGAAAAGGGCCGTGCACCCAAATGGATGCACGGCCCTCATGCCATGAATGCGAGCGATTCCGCGGCGAGCTTTTTACTCAGCAGCCTCGGTGGTCTCGGCCTCGGCAGCGGCCTCCTCGACGGGAGCCTCTGCGGGAGCCTCGGCGGCCTGCTTGGCAGCCTCCTCGGCAAACTTAGCGGCACGCTTAGCCTTCTCGGCAGCCTTAGCCTCAGCGGCGGCCTTGCGAGCAGCCTCGGCCTCAGCAGCCTTGGCGGCCTTGGCAGCCTTGGCCTCCTCGGCCTTCTTGAGCTGGGCGGCAGCGGCGCCACCGAACTTGTCGGCGAAGCGCTGGACGCGTCCACCGGTGTCGACGAACTTCTGCTGGCCGGTGTAGAACGGGTGGCACTCGTTGCAAAGCTCGACCTTCATCTCGGACACGGTAGCGTGCGTCTTGAAGGTGTTGCCGCAGGAGCACGTCACCGTGCACTCGACATACTGGGGATGGATACCCTGCTTCATGGTAGGACTCCTTATTGGTCAGGCGCTGGTTACCGATCAGCGCATAAGGCGTCTTGGTTTCCGACCAAGACAACAAACTCGGCTATGGTACCACGGCGCCGCGTGTCCCACAAAAGGTTCACGGTCTTTTCGGAACGACACGAATCTGACCCATCGAAACACATCTCCACCGTTCCTTCAACTGGGAAAATGCCGTCCCCGGGGCCTGAGAAGGGCCCCGGGGACGTTCGACTGACTGCGGGAACGGCCTTTCCGCTCAATGTGTTCGGCTGAGATCGGAAATCAACCAAACTGAACTAGGTTCAGTTGACATGGTTAAAAACGAGGGGCGACGCTTTTGCGTCACCCCTCGTCCCGGCCGGTTGCTTTAGTTGTACACACGGTAGTTACACTTGAACTGGGTTATGTGTCCATAGTTGGGGCCGTACCAACCCGATGTATAGCTGATTACTTTTGCGCCTAGATATTCGTATCTCTTGTTGTAGCGAAGCTCACGGTAGGTCGTGTCGTACTCTGCTACGTAAAACGCGTCTCCAGAGAAGGCTTTGTACCGGTCCTTAACCGTCGAAGCCATGTACGCGGGTTCGACATCGCCTTTCTCTCCGTTGAGCGCATAGACGGGTGCCGCGATTCCGCATAAAGCCGTTGCCACGAGGATGGCGTAGACAGCCATGCGCGACGCATTGGACTTCAGCTGTTCAAATAGTTTCATGTCATTCACCTCCCTCGTATGTATCGAGGTATTCCTGCTTGAGCGTCTGCGAGGACGACTCGATCTTTTCCACGAGCGTGCCGGCCTCGATGAAGTAGAACGAGTTGGTGAGGTCTGCCAGGTCGTCGAGCAGATGGCTTGAGATGAGCACGCTTCGTCCCCGCGCCACCTCGCTGCGCATCGCGTCGCAGGAGGTTTTCCGCTTTCCCGGATCGAGGCCGTTCAGCGGTTCATCGAGGATGAGGTACGGGCAATCGGTCGCTATCGCCATGGCAAGCTTTACCTGCTGCTTCATTCCTGTCGAGAGTTTACGGGTCGGCTTGTCGAGATATGGGGAGATTCCGAGGGAGTCGCAGAGCGAGTCGATGTCGGCGGCCGATTTCCACGCCTCCCTAACGAAAGCAAGGTGCTCGATGGCCGATAGCGTGGGATAGAGATCCGCGCTGCCCGAAGAGCTCAGGTAGACGAGTTCTGCGAATTCGGCTGATCGGCGTTGGCAGATTCCGTCTGCCGCCAGGCTTCCCGAGCGGATGCGGGTGGGAAATTGGCCCGACAGCGCTTCAAGAAGGGTGGTTTTCCCCGAGCCGTTGGGAGCAACGAGGCCCGCCGCCGTTCCCGGGCTCAGGAAAAGCGACCCGATTGAAAGTATCGTCGTGCTTCCGTATCCCACGCTCGCGTCCAGAAGCTCGAGCCCATGGTGCTTTTTCGCGGGTCCAGGCTGTTTGGGGGAACGTGCCGCAACGGCGCCGGCCGCAAAAAAGACCGCGACGTATGCCAGGGCCACGGCAAGCATCGATGCGCTGCCCGAACCGGAGCCAATGAATTCCGTCGGGAAGCATCCCACGTAACCCGTTGCCTCGATAGGCGAGAATACGGCCAGCGGCAGGAGATTGAGCGCGGCGTTATGCCCCAGCGCTGAATCGGACAGTAACGGGAATGCCGGGGCCGCGACAAGCAGCGCGGAGGCAAGGGGGCCCGCGAGGACGCGCCTCGTCGCGGTCGATAGGACGGCGGAGCAAACGGATATCAAGGTTCCGCCCGCAAGCAGCGCGAGAAGCAGGGTCGTGAAGACGTCTCCCGCGGTCGTGGTGGCAAGCGCGCCGTCATGGAAGAAGGCGATCGGGCACCCAATTTGCCCGAAGCCGTTTAGGGCCAAGGCGCAAATGCCCCCGGGTGCAAGGCCGGCGAGGAGCATCGCGGTCCCCGCGCCGATTATCGAAAACACGATCTGGATAAGGCGCCGGAATTTGGGCGCGGGCGCCTTTGCCGCCAGGGTCGCAGGCCTTGTGGCGCCGAGCACGAGTATCGACGAGAGAAGGAAGGGGATGAAGGGAAGGAAAGACGGCGCCGTGGCAATGGCGTAAGGCAGGAAGGAAAGGAATGGCAGGTCGTTTGCGGAGGCCGGGATATCCGTGATGCCGGAGCTGCTCAGGGCGCGGCAATACGCGAGGTCTGCGTCATTGGTCTCTTGGTCTCCCACGATGGACCCGGATTGGAAGCCTTCGTCCATGAGCGCGTAGTAGCTCTCGGCAGAATCGAGAAAGGCGGCGTCGGTTTGAGCGGCGAGGGCGGCGTTCGCGTATCTTGCAAGCTCCGCGTCAGCTTGCTGCTCTGGCGATAGGTCTGTGCCGCTGGCCTGGGGCGCGCGCGTATTGAATGCGTCGACAAAGCTCTGCATGCCCTGCTTCATAAAGAAGGGCCCGTAGATGGGTGAATTGAACGCAATGGGGATGGAGAAGGCTACAGCAAGAACGAGCGTACAAATCCATACGGCCTTGTCTCTTAGGATTAGTTTGAGAAGAAGTCGACAGTACATTTGGAAGCACCTACGTTCCTCAAAGAATTGTTAGATTAAAAGTAACAGACCGGATGAAGATGCGTAAGATGGGGGCGAGGCGAATGGCTGAACGGTATCGATACGCGGGTTCAACGGTATCACATTGGCCACATAGATTTTTAACTTGCATTTCTACCCGCCCTTTTCGTAGAGTCGCCGATACGTGCTTAGCGCACCCTCGGCGCGTCCGGCAGGCTTTGCGAAATGGGATCCAGGAGACTTCGGCGCAGCATCATCTTGCGGAATGCTTCTAATGAGCCTCCCATCCTTCAAAAACAGAATCTCATCGCACAGCCTATCGACCGAATCCAAGATGTGGGATGACATGATGATGCACGTACCAGAATCGGCCAGCTTCCTGAGAATCTCGGAATGCAAGTCCACCCTGCTGGGGTCGAGCGCGTTCATGGGCTCATCTAATAGAAGGTACCGCGCGCCCGTCGCATACGCAATCGCCAGGGTAAGCTGCTGCTTCATGCCCTGGCTCAGAGTGCGGATCCTCATCTTCGCGAACTCGCCTATCTGCGTTTGTTCCACTATCTCTTCGATATCGCGAGCATGCGGCCACATATCGCAAACCATCTTGAGGTGATCTTCCGCACGCAATCCGGGATACAGCAGCGTCCCCTCACCAGGTGCATAGAAGATCATAGAACGGACCTCTCTCGCACCCGTACCCTGCACCTCATCCAGAACGATGCTCCCGTCCACGCGAGGACCCGGCAAACCTGCCATCGCACGCAGCAACGTCGTCTTTCCATGCCCGTTCGGAGCGACGAGACCGTAGACCGTACCCGGGGCAAACTCAGCGTTCACCGAATCTACGAGCACCTTCTTTCCATAAGAGATCGTCAGCGTTTGAAGGTCAATCATCGAGATCATCCCCTTTCGATCTTTGGAACACTCAGGCGCACCATCAACGGAGATACGGCGCCCAAGACCACCAGCAGAGCGCCCGATGCGCCGACGACCTCTCCAAAAGGCATCGCGTTCGTCCCTCGCCCAAGGAACCCAATCGTCCCCACCTGGGAAGCGGAATCAAACGAGGCGAATGGAGCCAGCAGCGCGACGCCCATGCCCACGCTTTCAACATGAGCGCTCAACGAACCCAACACCAAGAGAACCGCGCAAACCATTCCGGTGACAACGGGGTTGCGGCTAATCGCTGCTGTCAACGCAGCGACGACGGAAATCACGCCGTATGCCATGACCAGCAACGGAATACTGCACAACACCGCCTCCCCCACCGTGGACGTTGTCGAAGCTCCCGCCCGAATGAGAGCGACGGGATACTCCGATCCACCCGCACCGTTCTTAATCACGGACACAACGACAGCGGGAACCATCGACACCAAAAGCAGCACCAAGCCAAGCAGGAGAGCCAGCGCAACAGCCGTCAGAAAACGCACATGCGCTGTTGCGGGGATCTGGAGAACCAGAAGGGAATGACACTGCAGGTGGGTGCACGCGAGCGATGTGACAACCACGGGCAACAGCAAAAATAAGGAGGGAAGCGCTGCCTGGAGATACGAAAGGAGGATTAATGGGGGCATCTTCGTACTTAACTCGTAAACCTTGGGGTCCGGCAAGCTCGCGATCGACTCAAGCAGAAGGGCGCGCGCCTCCGCACGAGAAGGAGTCTCCGGCTCGATTCCGATCGATTGCAGGAGAGTCGCATCTGCCGCGCCCAGCTCACCTCGAGCGCGCTCGTACGTCGCAAGGCTTCGAAACCCCTCCGCAGGCATAGGCGCGTACACGAAACCCGAAAGAGCATCCCGCATGCCTTCCAGGGCCGCTTTGCCCTCGACGTCCATATTCGCAGCGTTCTGCTCTAGATACCGATCTATTGAACGGAGCTCCCCATCCCTATACCGAACAGCGGAAACGTTATCAGCGTCAGGAAACATCTCGACCAGAGCCGGGGCCAGCATCGTCGTCGACATTGCAATCGCGCATACGGCGAGGGTAGGAGAACGCAGGAGCAGTTTCCCCATCGTTCTTACGTATGCAACGGCGGAGGCACAAGCGCTCGAACGAGTTGCCGTTCTCGATGCAGTGAAGGAACCTCTCTCAAGACAAATCGGGGATATCGGGCACGCGCAGCCGCTCTTTCCAGCAACGCAAAGCAGGCTAATTGCCAGCACCTCGATCCCGATTGCGCATACGAGGGCAATCGCGCCACGCTCGAAGCAAAGTCCAGGCAGATTCACTATCTGCGTTGTCGGGTACGGGCTATAGGCGCCGACGGTCAACTCAGTGTTCGCATACGTAAGGGGATTCAACAGGGCGAACTCACGTAAAGCGATGGATCTTCCGTAATACCCGGGAACCATCGTCGCCCCCATCAGGGCACATACGAACACGATTCCAAGCGTAGGGTTATTGGCAATCTTCACGGCAAGGTGAACGACGAGCGAGATGAACGCCGCCACCAAGAATTGCAAGATGGCCGTCTGTGCGAACACCAGCCAAGCCGGTTTGATAACCGGAGTCGCATATTGAACGTAGCCTATCGGATAGAACAGCGAGCCCGGGCCATTCTTCACAAGTGCGGCGATTATCCCTGGAAGATTGACGGCGAAGACGGCAAGCATCGCAAAAACACTCGCCCATACGCTCGATGCAACAAGCCTGCCCAGCTCGCCCATCGGTGCCTGGATGATGAGTTTTTCACGTTTGTTAAGACGCGCGGCAAGGAACGAGACGGCAACGGCCGTTGCGGCCCATAGCAAGTACTCCTTCGATCCGTCATAATAGGTGTACTCTCCATCCGATATCTGCAGAAACGGAAGTAGGGGAGAGAGCGGTGCCAAGATAAGACGCCCCGCGGCAAGAGGGTACAGAAGCGCGGGCATGCTTGATGAAGAGGTATAGACGCCCTCCTCCCCCGCATTCACAAGCGCATCCGCATAGGATGCTGACAATTCCTGCTCAACACGGGTTATTCCCGACTCGAGGTATTCAACCCGTCCGTCGATGCCAGCCGCGCTCCTGAAGACGGGCAAAGCACAAAGAACCATCAACGCAACAACGGCAACACAGAGTGACCTAGAGGAGAGGAGCGACCTAAAGATTGCCTTCGAGATTTTGAGCATATTCATCGCCAACCTTAACCTCATCCAGTCGGAACAGAGGGGCCGAACAAAATGCTCGGCCCTTATTACTTGCCGGCAAAGTCAATTTAACATAAACTGTTAAAAAGTAACCTGAGTTTTTTAATTTCTTCGGAGGTTATTATGAGTTCCGACAATCGCACTCCCCGGCTTCATTCCTTCCGCATCGCATGTGCGATAGCCTCTGCGACCCTTTGCGCCACCGCCATCGCACAAGTGGCGTTCTCCTTAAAGCCAGCAATCGAAGTGCTCGACAACCCTGTAATTGCAGACTCCCCCGCGTATCCAGCCCTTGCGATCTCGACATTGGTCCCTGCCGTCATCGGTATCGCTACGACCATCCTCAGCGCCGTTCTCGTGTGGACGATCAAGAGCGGAGACCCCTTCAAGAAAGGGTCTGCGACATGCTTGAAGGTGCTCGGCATTCTCTTCGTTGTTCAAGCTGCCACCAGCCTCTACGCCGGCTCACTCGAAACCTCCGTTTCGATGTTTGGCGGCGAGGGGGCCGTCGGCGCCCAAGAGATCGCTTCATCATTCGACTGGACCTCTCTGGTTCTCGGCATCGTCCTGTTCATGCTTTCCCAGCTCTTCTTGTACGCCCGAGAGCTGTACCTCGACTCCGACGAGATTGCGTAAGGAAACGCCATGCCCGTAATTGTTCGCCTCGACAAGATCATGGCCGAGCGAAAGATTTCCTCGAACGAACTTGCCGAAAGGATTGGAACCACGCCCGTGAACCTGTCCCGTATAAAAAAAGGGCATATTCGCGGCATTCGCTTCAACACACTCGAGCAGCTATGCCTCGCCCTTCGTTGCCAACCCGGAGACCTTCTCGAAGTCATGAGCGAAGAGGATGCCCGAAAGGAGTTCGGACTCGATTGGTCCGCCGAGGATTAGAGGGCGGTCGTACTCGCCCTGCACACGGGGATGCGAATCGGCGAGGTCTGCGGCCTTCGGTGGTGCGATGTGGATTTCGAGACGGGCCTGATCTCGATCAGGCACTCGGTGGCGTACGCGAAGGGGATGGGTTCGTTCATCAAGGACACCAAGACCCATGACGCCAGGGGCATCCCCATCGACCCGGTCGGCCTGCTCCCCTTCCTGAAGGAGATCCACGAGATCGACCGCGGGAAGCTGCGCTCGCGCAACCTTACCGGGGCGGTCGAGATCGGGGACTGCTACATCCTGTCGGAGCCGGGCGCGACCTTCGCGACGACAAGCTATATCCGCAGGGCGTTCAAGACGTTCTCGGAGACCAACGGCCTCATGGGCACCAACGACGAGCTGATCACGTTCCACGGCCTGCGCCACACGTTCGCCACGCAGTGGATCCGCCAGGGCGGCGATATCAAGGCGCTCCAATCGATCCTCGGGCACAAGGACGCCATGGCGACGCTCAACGTCTACGCCGACATCGAGCCAATCTCCAAAATCCATAACATGCTGCGCGCCACGCCGTGCCTTTGGCGCGGGCACCTCAGGCCGAGGGTCGATCCGGGTCCCATGTTCAAACAGAGGATCCAGGAGTCCATCGAGACGCTCCAGGCGTTCGGCTACGGCATCACCGAGCCAGACGACCGAAATATCGCCATACGCGACGTGAAGACGAACAGTTGGCTCTAGCTCACCGAGTACGCGGCAGTGCTGGGCCCATCCCAACTGAGGTCACGGTGGTCCGATAGGGGCGCCGCCCGCGGCATGCGCCGCGGAGCGGTATCCCCTACCGAAGGGCGGGGATGCCCTCCGCTTCCAGTTCGGAATCAGCCGTCGGAGGCGTTCGGCTGACTGCGGGAACGGCCTGTCCGCTCAATGTGTTCGGCTGAGATCGGAAATCAACCCAACACGAGCCGGACACGCGCCAGACGGCTCTTCCCCGTACGGCCTTCCCCCTTACGCTCATGTTGCAGGCATGTAACGCCGCAGCGAGCGCGCCTTTTTTGCGCCAGACAGGTACAATGATGAACACTGTACCGTAGCGGAGCGCCCCGCGCGCGCCGCAATCACGCGAAAGGGTTTCCCATGGCCGAGATCTCGTCCTCCCGTATCGTCATCACCGTCCTTGGCAAGAACCGCCCCGGCATCGTCGCCGGCGTCACCCGTGTCCTAGGCGAGGCCAACGTCGACATCCGCGACATCACGCAGTCCATTATCGAGGACATCTTCACCATGACCATGCTGGCCGACACCGCCGAGTCCAAGCTCGACTTCGCCGAGCTGCAGAAGGCGCTGGCCGAGGCCGGCGAGCTTTCGGGCGTCAACGTGTCCATCCAGCGCGAGGACGTCTTTAACTTTATGTACCGCCTGTAGCGAGCAAGCCGCTGGGGATAGCCTGACGCGCGCATGCCCATGCAAGTCACCCCGATGCGGCCCGGAGAGGAGCGCGCATGGCCTACGACGCCAAGAAAATCTATTACCGCTTCGATGACCACTTGAGCCGCCTGGTTCTGGATTACGAAGCAAGCCGCCAGATTTCGCCCGAGAGCGAAAGCCTCTACCACGGCCTGCCGACCGACCCTTATGACGAGGGCCTGTTTGTCGAGCACAATGTCAAGCGCGGCCTGCGCAATGCCGACGGCTCGGGCGTGGTCGCGGGCCTTACCCGCATCTCGGATGTGCATGGCTACAACAAGGTCGACGGCAAAGTCGTGCCCGATCAGGGCAAACTCACGCTTCGTGGCTACAGCATCGAAGACCTGGTCAACAACGCCCAGGCCGAGGATCGCTATGGCTACGAAGAGGTCGCCTACCTGCTCATCACGGGCTCGCTGCCCACCAAAGAGGAACTCGACGGTTTTTGCGAACGCCTGGGTGCTTTTAGGCATCTGAGCGACGAATACGTCCGCGAGTTCCCCATGACCACGGTGTCGTCGAGCATCATGAATGTGCTTCAGCGCGCCGTGCTGCTGCTCTACGCCTTCGACGCCGAGCCCGACGCCATTACACCCGAGCACGAAATCGACGTCGCCATCTCCATGCTCGCCCGTCTCCCCCGCATCGCCGCCTTCGCCCATATGGCCTCGGTCGCCAAGCGCCGCGGCTCCGAGGTTCACGTACCGCACCCCACACCCGGCCTTTCCACCGCTGAGACCATCCTGCAGGTGTTGCGCGGCGGCATGGCGTTCACCCGCGACGAAGCCATGCTGCTCGACGTGATGCTCATGCTGCATGCCGAGCACGGCGGCGGCAACAATTCCACGTTTGCCTGCCGCGTGCTGTCCTCCTCGGCCACCGACCCGTATTCCGCCTACGCCGCGGCTATCGGCTCGCTCAAGGGTCCGCGCCACGGCGGCGCCAACGCCAAGGTCGTGTCCATGCACGAGGATATCCGTGCGCATGTCTCCAATTGGGAGGACGAGGACGAGGTCGCAGCCTACCTGGGCAAGATCCTCGACAAGCAGGCCTTCGACGGCACGGGCCTCATCTACGGTATGGGCCACGCCGTCTACACGCTGAGCGACCCGCGCGCCGAGGTGTGCCGCCGTTACGCGCGCACGCTTGCCGCCAAGAAGGACCTGGGCGAGGAGTTCGCGCTCATCGAGCGCATTGAGCGCCTGGCACCGCAGGTGATGCGCGACCACGGCATGACTAAGCCCATCTGCGCCAACATCGACCTGTACACAGGCTTTATCTACAAGATGCTCGGCGTACCCGAGACGCTTTTTACGCCGCTATTCGCCGTCGCCCGCATGGCCGGCTGGTCGGCACACCGCATGGAAGAGCTCTTCTGCGCGCACCGCATTATTCGCCCGGCTTATCGCCCGGTTATCGAGCCGCTTGAGTACAAGCCGCTCGCCGACCGCTAGGACGCGGACCGTTATAGAACTCGAGCGTGGCCAGGGAATCACCGCCCTCGGCCACGCTTTTTATGCCAGCAGAAAGGGCTGCATCAAATGATTGTGTTTTCCGATATGGATGGAACGCTGTTGACGAGCGATAAGCAGATGAGCGATGCCACCTGGGCGATGCTCGACGAGCTCGCTCGACGCGGGATTGAATTTGTGCCCTGCACGGGACGTCCGCTGTCGGGCATCTTTGAGCCCATCCTCGCCCATCCCGCCGTGCACTATGCCGTCTGCGCCAATGGCGCCAGCGTCTGGCAGCTCGACGACGATGTGCCCACCGACGCCTCGCGCGCCACGTGCATCTTGAGCCGTCCGCTCGATTGCGGCATTGCCCATCGCATCCATCGCATCGCCGCCGGCCACGATGTGACCTTCGATATCTTCGCGGATGGGCAGTGCTTCCTCCCCCGCTCGCTCTACACGCGCCTGGACGAATTCTGCGGCGGCGACCCCCACATCGCGGCTTCGCTCAAGCGCACACGAACACCGATCGACATGGATATCGACAGCAAGATCGACGAGGTCGAGACGCTCGAGCGCATCGCCATGTACTGGCACGACCCGGCTGATCGCGACGCCATCGCGGCGGAGCTCGACACGCTCGGAGACATTGAGGTCACGCGTTCGTACGCCATGAATATCGAGGTCATGGGCGAGGGCGCCACCAAGGGAACGGCCCTCACGTGGCTCTGCGAGCACCTGGGCGAGCGTCTCGCCGACGCCTGGGCGTTCGGCGACAACATCAACGACATCCCCATGCTGCAGGCAGCGGGCCATGGCATGGCCATGATCAACGCCGAGCCCGAGGATCGCGAGGCCGCCGACGCCGTCACCGAATACGACAACGACCACGACGGCGTCGCCCGCGCCATCATGGCCGCCCTCGCCTAGTCATCGGCCAGTCATCGGGGACGTTCTTGAATGACTAGTCGTTGGGGACAGTCTTCGCAAAAAGCTGCAAGGACTGTCCCCCACTGCCGGCAGAAAAGGAACGTCCCCATCTGCCGGATTAAGCGAGACTCTCCAGCACACGGCGGAGCTCCTGCTGGACGGCGTGGTCGCGGTTACGACCCACCACGCGATCGGCAACGGCCTTGAGCGCGGGGCGCGCGTTTTCCATCGCGCAGCCCGTACCGACAAAGCGAATGATCTCGTAGTCGTTCATCGAGTCGCCAAACGCCATGACCTCGTCGCGCCCAATGCCGTAATGCTCCGCGAGCTGCGCGATGCCCGAGGCCTTCGACACACCGGGCTGCATGGCATCGATCCACGCGTTGCCCGAAGGCGCAAAAGTAAAGAGCTGACCAAGTTCGCGCTGAAGTACGTAAGCGCTGTCCATAACGGCACCGTCATCGCAAAAGATACTCGCCTTGATGATATTTACGCTGGGATCGGGCAACTCCCAAATGCGCTCGGCATTGGGAAGGTCCTTATCGACCTCACGCACGAACTTGCACTCGTCATCGAGCAAGAAGGACTTGGTTCGGTCAAAAAGCGCAAGATGCAGATTGGGAAACGTCGCGACAGCCTGGGCGAGCCTTCGAATCGCCAGGTGCGAATACACCTCACGGTCTACCATTTTGCCGTCGGCGTAGACCTGGGCACCGTTAGCGGCGACAAAGTCCATCTTGTCGCGAACGGGCGCAAAGAACTCGCACAGGCGATCGTAGCGACGACCTGACGATGCGGCAAAATGCACACCATGCTCGTGTAGCGCCAGAATCAGTTCGTAGGTCTCGGGAGGCACCTGGCCGTTTTCGTCAAGCAGTGTACCGTCCATATCGGATGCAATCAGTTTAAACATAGAAAAGCTCCCTTCGGGCCTGTTGGAATCGAACGTGTATCCGATTCCAACGTACCCAAAGGGAGCTCAAATAAGACTCCGCGGGCGTATACGTTACAAGGACCTGGCAAATAGTTCACACATGCCAGAGGTCCTACGGTCGCGGCGCCAGGCGACACGCCAAAGAGTGTCCCCAACGATTAGTCGTTTAAGAACGTCCCCGATGACTAGTCGGCGTAGGTGAAGGTCGTGACGTCGAACATGCCCTCGGGGCGAATGCGGAGCGTCGGGATGACCGGCAGGGGCAGGAAGATGATGCCCATGATGGGGTCGAGCGGCGGCTCAATACCCATGGCGCGCGCCTTGACCATAAAGTCGTCGTGCTGCGCGGCAACGTCCTCGGCCGTGCCTTCGCTCATCAGGCCACCGAGCGCCAGCGGAATGCGCGCCACGACCTCGCCGTTGCGCACCAGCACGTGACCGCCCTGGCCCACGGCCTCAACGGCGGCCATCATATCGGCGGCGTTGTCGCCCACGACGCACACGTTATGCGAATCGTGGCCGATCGTGGAGGCGATGGCACCGCCCGTGATGGTAAAGCCGCGAACCCAGCCGCGACCGATATGCTTGCCGACAAGACCCAGGCCCGCAGGACCGTCGCCGTCGGCGCCCTCGGCCTGCAGCGACACGCAGCGGCCATGGCGCTCAATCAGCATAATACGGCGCAGGCCCTCGGCGCTCTCGGGACGAACCATGCCCGTGATGGCCTTGCCCGGCACCACGTCAATCACGGCCTCGCCTGGCTTAAAGGCATAGTCGAATACGTCGAGCGAAAGCTTCGGCAGCTTAACGGAGGCGCGCAGTTCATCGGCAAGGGCCGCAACCTCGGCCATCTCGGGTGCAATCTCGCCCACAAAGGTGCCGTCCTGCGCCACCAGAGCACCGGCAGCATAAACACGATGTGGAGCCTTGGCAAACGTCAGGTCATCGAGCAACAGCAGGTCGGCACGCTTACCCGGGGCGATGGCGCCACGCAGCTCGTGCGGGTCGCGGCAACCGTGGTCCAGGCCAAACGCCTCGGCCGTGGACAGGGACGCCATAGAGATGGCAACCACGGGGTCAATACCGGCCTCGATAGCCACGCGGCAGGCATTGTCGATCATGCCGGTCGAAAGCGCGTCGGAGGGAGCACGGTCGTCGGTCGCAAAGCAGCAGCGGCGGGCGCGCGCGGGATTATCTAGCAGCATCGGCGACAGGTTGGCCAGATCATGGCTGCACGTACCTTCGCGTAGCATCACATACATGCCGCGGGACAGCTTGTCGAGTGCCTCCTCCGGAATCGTCGACTCATGATCAGCGATAATGCCCGCCACGGCATAGGCGTTGAGGTCCTTGCCGGCAACGAGTGGGGCATGACCGTCGACCTGTTTGGACGGCGTCTGGTTGGCAGCGTCGATACGAGCACAGGTCTCGGGATCGGCCATAAAGACGCCCGGCAGGTTCATCATCTCGCCCAGGCCAAAGACATCGTCCGGATGCTCGGCAAAAAACGCCTGCATATCGGCAGCGGTGATGACGGCACCGGCCTGCTCGTCGGGCAGTGCGGGCACACACGAGGGCATCATGTACTTGATGGAAATAGGAGCGCGACGACCATCCTCGATCATAAAGCGCAGGCCGTCGAGCCCCGCCACGTTGGCGATCTCGTGGCTGTCGGCAATGGCGGTAGTGGTACCGCGCGTCGCCGCCATGCGCGCATACTCGGCAGGGCGGATGTTCGAAGACTCGATATGCAGATGTCCGTCGATAAAGCCGGGGGCGAGATAGCGGCCCTGGCAATCGATGACCTCGGTAGCCTCATACGTACCGGCGGCATCGTCGCGACCATCGTAGAGCACACCGACGATCACGCCATCCTTGACGGCAACGCTACCGGGCGCCACACGCTGACCGTACACATCGACGATCTGCGCGTTGGCAAACAGCGTGTCGACGGGCACGCGACCCTCGGCGGCCTCGATCACAGACCTCATGACCTCAACGGACATACATACTCCTTTAACCGTAGAAAAAAGCTGCGGAGCGGACAGGCCTTCACCGCAGCAAACCAATAGCCATTGTATGCCCAAAAGGAGGCCGCCGATAACATCCCTTCCGCTTAACGGCACACGCCGCTTGGCACAATGGAGACAGGTTGCTTTGCACCAAAAAGAAACGTCCCTAAGTGCCAACCAGGACAACGCCGTAGGTGGAGGACGGACAGCGAGCGGACTCCAGAGCGAACAAATTGGCATGAAAAGAGGACGGCATAGACCTTCTGGTCATGCCGTCCTCTTTGAATGACAAGTTGTCGCTCTGGAGCCCGCGCAGCGTCGAGCTGTTACGCGGTTTGGTAAAACCGCGTAACTAAATAAGCTTGAAGCCCTTGCGCTTGCCCACGGAGAGGGTGTCGCCCAGCTTGAGGACGCTGGGATCGATGTTGTAGCTCTTGGGAGCCACGGCCTTGCCGTTGATTTTGACACCGCCGCCGTCGATATCGCGACGGGCCTGACCGGCGCTAGCCGAAAGGCCCAGGTCCTTGAGCAGGCCGGCGAGGTAGATCTGCCCCTCGTCGTTGACGGTCAGCTCAACATGCTTCTCGGGGAAGTCGGCGAGCTGGCCCTCCTTGAACACGCGGTCGAACTCGGCCTGAGCCTCGTCGCCGGCACCGGCGCCGTGGTAGGTGTCGCACAGGTCGCGGCCCAGAGCGCGCTTGAGCTCATAGGGATCGGCGGAGCCGTCGGCCAGAGCAGCGTCGATCTTGTCGACCTCGGCCGGGGTGAGCGAGCTCGCCAGGCGGTAGTACTTGCCGATCATCTCGTCGGGGATGGACATGGTCTTGCCGAACATATCCTTGGGCGCGTCGGTCAGGCCGATGTAGTTGCCATAGGACTTGGACATCTTGCGCACGCCATCGGTGCCCTCGAGCAGCGGCATGGTGAGCGCAATCTGGGGCTCCATGCCCATCTTCTCCATGAGCTCACGGCCGGCGAGCAGGTTGAAGAGCTGATCGGTGCCGCCCATCTCCACGTCAGCCTTAATCATGACCGAATCGTATGCCTGCATCACGGGATACAGGAACTCATGCAGGGCGATCGGCGTCTGGGACTGGTAGCGCTTGGTAAAGTCGTCGCGCTCGAGAATACGGGCGACGGTGAACTTGGAGCACACCTGCAGCAGGCCGGCCAGATCCATCGACAAGATCCAGTCGCCGTTGTGCACGATGGTGGTCTTCTCGGGATCCAGGATCTTCATGGCCTGGCTCACGTAGGTCTCGGCGTTGGCCTCGATCTGCTCCTGCGAAAGCTGCGGGCGGGTGGAGTTCTTGCCCGAAGGATCGCCGATCAGTGCGGTGCCGTTGCCGATGATGAGGGTGACGTTGTGGCCCAGGTCCTGGAACTGACGCATCTTGCGCAGGGGCACGGCATGGCCCAGGTGCAGGTCGGGGCTGGTGGGATCGACGCCGAGCTTGATGTTGAGGGGCTCGCCCTTCTCAAGCTTCTTGCGAAGGTCGGCCTCGGGGACGATCTGCGCGGCGCCCGAGGTGATGATACGCATTTGCTCGTCAACAGACAGCATTGGGTATCCTCCTTTTGCTATAGCACCCTCGCCGAAAACGGCGGTGCTGGAAGTCCATAAACTCTCTTATGATAACAAACTGACGCGACGCAGCATCTACGACAGGAAAATCCTCGTCCTGCCGCATGCGTCGATGGCAACTGGCAGACGCGTACCGTCACGCTCGACCAGATAGCGTATCTGCCGACGACGCAAGCAGTCGCGGCAACGGACCTGCCCCGTCGCATCGGTGGCGCAGACGCCCTCGGCGGTCAGCAGGCAGTGCTCGCACACCATGAGCTCGGGACGGTCGGCGTCGACCGGACCCAAGACGCCGGGTTCAGCAGCCAGCTCGGCAATACGCTCCCTGTCATTGCTGAGCAACTCGGCAGGCAAGTATACCCACCTCGCGCCAAGCCCGCGCAGCCAGGCAAGCGTGGCCCGATTGGCGCAGAACACCGGCGCCGCCACGTCAAACGTCGTGCCCAGCTCTCGGGCCATCGCCACCTGCCCCAGGTTGCGGCAAACAATACGCCCGGCACGTTGCA
>CAUAEH010000039.1 GCA_958427975.1 uncultured Collinsella sp.
GCTGGAGGGTGAACTTGCATTGCATTGGCTCGCCTTCTGCTTGTGGCTTTGCCTCATCGAAATCGAAGATCATGATGGCGCAGTTGGGGAGTTTTGTTGGGAGCTTGAAGCCCTCTGGGGCTGCAGCCTTGATGAATTGGCGGCTGGCGCTGCCGTGACTTACTGCTAGGAGAGTTTCGATGCCCTCGGCGCCCATGAGATTGGTGAGGGTGTCTACCATGCGCTCTTGCAGTGCGCGGCTTCCTTCTCCTCCGAAGGGGACCAGGTCCTCGCCCGGATCCCAGACGTCGGTGGGCAGGGCGTCGTGGGGGCCTTCTTCGAAGGAGCCGTAGCAGCGCTCGATGATGCCTTCGCAGGACTCGACTGCTGCGTCCGGGCCGAGGAGCTCGCATGCGACGAGCTGAGCTGTGTCCATGGCTCGGCCTAAGGGTGATGAGGCCACTTTGTCGGGGACAACGTCGTGGGCTTTGAGCCATGCGGCTGCCATCCCGGCTTGCTGACGGCCCAAATCGGTGAGCGGTGAATCGCAGCGACCCTGGACGAGCTTTTTAACGTTGAATTCTGTCTGGCCGTGGCGGAGTAGATATAGACGCTTCATGCTCTCCCCTTCTGTATAACTTGCTTTGCCGGCGCAGCCCTACTCGTGGGTATGCCCAACGTAGTCTTCATCGATCGTGATCTTGGCAATCGACTTGGGGTATTCCGACTCGACCCGTTGTGCCAGCGCGTGTTTTACGTCTTCGGCACTCATCTGCAGATCCGAGGGGCGCACGCAGTCAAAAATCACGTTGGTGTGCGTAGGGCCCGGCACACAGCGCAGGTCGTGAATCGAAAGGCGACTATCGATCTGTTGGGCCATGGCGTTAATGCGTAAACGCATGCTCGCCACCTTTGGATCGTCGGTCACGATGGGATCGTAATGGAGCGTGACGATCATGCCGTCTTCGTTCCTAAACGACTGCTCGATGTTATCGAGCGTGTCGTGACTTTCCAGCGGGCTGGCTTCGGCTGCCATCTCGGCGTGAGCGCTTGCAAACTTCCTGCCCGGGCCGTAGTCATGAACCATCAAATCGTGAACGCCCAAAACGCCGGGGTAGCTCATGATCTTGTCTCGAATGTGCTTGACCAGCTTAGGATCGGGCGTCTGGCCCAAAAGCGGGCTCACCGTATCTTGGATAAGCTCAAAGCCGCTCCAGCCAATATAGGCGCCAACGGCAAGGCCGACCCAAGCGTCAAGGTTGATGCCCGTCACCTGCGAAACAATTGCGCACGCCAGCACGGCACCCGTGGCAAGAACATCGTTCTTGGAATCTTGCGCGGTCGCATGCAGCGTCTCGGACTCAATGCGATCGCCGAGCTTTTGGTTGAGGGCCGCCATCCACAGCTTAACAACCATCGAAAGCACGAGAACTGCCACCAGGGCAAGCGAGAACTCGACAGGTTCGGGGTGAATGACGCGCTCAACCGAGGACTTCACCAGCTCAACGCCAATCAGCAGCACGAGCGCCGCCACGACCAGACCCGAGAGATACTCGTAGCGACCGTGGCCGTAAGGATGCTCGGGGTCGGCCGGCTTGCTCGCCAGCTTAAAGCCCAGCACGCTCACGATATTCGAGCTTGCATCGGACAGGTTGTTCATGGCATCCGCCACAATCGAAACCGATCCCGACAGCACGCCAATTACGCCCTTCGCAGCGCATAGTGCCACATTGGCGAGAATACACACCACGCCCGTCAACGTGCCCACGCGCGCACGGTCGCCCTGCGCACGCTTAACAATCCACTCGACCATCTACATCCGCCCCCACGGTACTACCTATATATCTATTGCTCAAACGGATTGTAGTGTAGCCACTTTGTCCCCCAGATACAAAAAAGGCCGCAACCCACACGGGCCACGGCCTTGGAATATGGCAAAGGAATCGTCCTTGTGTCGCACAGGTTTACGCGCTTACTTCGGCCACGCTCTTCGAGGTTTCGGGTGAATCGGCTCCGTCCCCCGTCGTCTGTCCCTTCGCCGGCACCACGCCAAAGCAGTAGCTCAGCGCCGCAGACACCGCAAATGCCACACCGCCGGCAGCGCAGCACCACAGCAGGTTCGAGATGCCGCCCGTGGCAAAGCCAATGACCATAAGGACATTCGTCATGCCGATGGTATAGGCCGTAACGTGGCCCACGGCCGCAACAAGGCCTCCGACGGCGCCGCCAATGGCCATGCACGTCAGGCACCTGCCATATTTAAAGCCGCAACCGTACAGCGCCGGCTCGCTTACGCCGCCAAGAACACCCGAGATTGAATAGCCCAGCATGAGCGCCTTCTCGTCCTTATCCGCAACGCGAAGCGACGCGCCAAAGGGCATGCCCCAAACGGCGAACGTTGCCATCGTCGCGGCGATCAGGATGCACGAATCCGTTCCCACACTCATAAACTGCGCATAGGCGAGCGATAGGACAACGTTGCTGACGCCGGCGATCTTTAGGAACTCCCAGCCCGCAGCAAGCCCCATGAGCGTGAGCAGCGACACGATGCCACCGGAATTGCCAAGCATAAACATAAGCTGGCCCAACAGCATGCCCAGATAGCTGCCCGCCGGTGCCGTAATACACAGCGAAACCGGAACCATGACAAGCATGGTCGCAAACGGAACAAACGAAAACGCCACGGCCCTAGGGATAACGCGCTGAAAGAAACACTCCACTCGCCATAGCACAGGCACCGAAAGGAGAACTGGAATAACAGTCGTCGTGTAATCGTTGACCGGCGCGGGAAGCAGACCATACACGGAAGTCATCGATGCCCCCGTCGTCGATGCGGCATCGACGAGCTTGAGCAGATCGGGCGCAATCAATACGCCGCCCAGCATCATACCCAGCTGCTCCGAGCAACCGAGCTGGCGGGCGGCCGCCCAACCAAGATAGATGGGCAAAAAGTAGTAGCCGGCGTTATAGAGCCAACTGTAGAACAGGCGATAGATTTCGGAATCGGCAGACCACAGGCCCAGCATGCCTTCGCCCATAATGACGGCGACGGTGCGGAACAACGCCGCGCAGACAATAAACGGCAGCGCCGACATCATGCTTTTGGACAGATAATCGACCACGGCCATGGCGTTTGATGAAACCGACGTTGTAAACGAGGTGTTAGAAACTTGTAGCATGGAACGCCTTTCCCAATATGACATGCGGGCTGTCCCTTTGTCACATCGTGCGGTACTGACCGATTGCGCGGTACTTTTCGTAGCGGAGGTTTGTGAGGGTCGCGTCGTCGAGCTGCCCAAGCGCATCGAAGGCATCAAATGCCGAGGACATGACGGCACCGGCGATCTCCTCATGCGACAGGCCCTTATCGTCAACAATGCCGTCAATGATGCCGAGCGCCAGCAGATCGGGGGCCGTGAGTTTAAGCGCCTCGGCGGCCTCATTCGCGCGCTCGGTATCCTTCCACAGGATCGACGCACAGGCCTCGGGGCTCACGACCGAATAGGCCGAGCTCGAGAGCATCAGGATGCGGTCGGCCACGGACAGCGCCAGCGCGCCACCAGAGCCGCCCTCACCTGTCACCACCGAGACAATCGGCGTCTTAAGGCCGCTCATCTCCATGAGGTTCTGGGCAATCGCCTCACCCTGGCCGCGTTCCTCGGCACCGATGCCGCAAAACGCGCCCGAAGTATCGACCAGGCACAGAACCGGTCGACCAAACTTTTCGGCCTGGCGCATCAGGCGACGCGCTTTGCGGTAGCCCTCGGGATGTGCCATACCAAAGTTGCGACGCATGCGCTCTTTGGTCGTGGTGCCGCGCTCGATGGCGATGACCGTTACGGGGCGTCCGTCTTTCCAGCCAATGCCAGCCACCACAGCAGCGTCGTCGCCAAAGTAGCGGTCGCCGTGCAGCTCCACAAATCCATCCAGGCCCAGCGAGATCATCTCGCCTGCCGTGGCGCGATCTGCCGAGCGGGTCTGCTTGACAATCTCGAGCGCGGTTTTTGGTGCGGCCGAGCGCTTGAACAAGTGTCCCAGCTTTTTGCCACGGCGACTCGTATGCACGATCTCATGCGGTGCCCCCAGGCCGGGCGCGTGCCCTTCGTGCAGCGTCAGCAGCTCGCCTACCGTGAGCGCAATCTCGCCACGCGGAACAACGGCATCGCAAAAGCCGTGCTCCAGCAAAAACTCGGAGCGCTGGAATCCCTTGGGCAGGCGCTTGTGCATGTTCTGCTCGATCACGCGCGGGCCGGCAAATGCCGTCAGGGCATCGGGCTCGGCCAGGATAATATCGCCCTCCATGGCAAAGCTCGCGGTTACGCCTCCGGTCGTGGGGTCAGTGAGCACCGTGATATACAGGCCGCCCGCCTCGCTATGGCGCCTAACCGCCGCAGAAATCTTGGCCATCTGCATGAGCGAGGTCACGCCCTCCTGCATGCGGGCGCCACCCGATACGGTAAAGCCAACGACCGGCAGTCCCAGCTCGGTCGCACGCTCAAATGTGCGGCAGATCTTCTCGCCCACCACGGAACCCATCGAGCCCATCATAAAGTTGGCGTCCATAAAGAAGAGCGCCGTATCGCAACCGCAGATTTTGCCCTTGCCGCACACAACGGCATCGCGCTCGCCCGAACGTTCGCTCACGCTCTTGAGCTTGTCGGCATAGCCGGGAAACGAAAGGAAGTCCTCCGGCGCCAGACTGGCATCCCATTCCTCAAACGTGCCCTCGTCAATCGTCATGCGCATGCGGTCGCGCCCGCTCACGCGAAAGTGTTTGCCGCAACGAGGGCAGACCTCGAGGTTGTCGTGCAGGCGCGCCTCATCGATCACGCGGCGGCACTCCGGGCACTTGATAAACACGTGGCGCGCGGGAAACTCGGCGCACGACTCGGTCATCGGTCCCTCGAGGACGTTGACCGTCTTCGCTTTTCTATTCATCAGCATAGAGATGCCCCATTAGATCGGTGTGATACATGCCCGACAAGAACTCGTCGTTTGCCAGCACGTCGAGCTGAAGCTCGCTGTTTTCGCTCACGCCCTCAATCACGAGCTCGCCCAGGGCCGAGCGCATCTTGCGAATGGCGCCGTCACGCGTGGGCGCACACACGATGAGCTTGCCGAGCATGGAGTCGTAGTACGGCGGAACTTTCGCACCGGCAAACATGGCGGAATCCCAGCGCACGCGCGGACCACCCGGCACACGCAACGCGGTGACCGTTCCGCATGACGGCAGAAAGTCTGGTGTTTCGGCATTGATGCGGCACTCCATGGCGTGGTTGTGGACCGGCATGTCCTCTTGCTCAAAGGGCAGAGGCTGGCCGGCTGCCACGCGCAGCTGCCACTTGACCAAGTCGGTATCGGTCACAAACTCCGTAACCGGATGCTCCACCTGCAAGCGCGTGTTCATTTCCATAAAGTAGAAATTGCCGTCGTCCGAGTACAAAAACTCGATGGTGCCGGCTCCCTCGTAGCCGACGGCACGAGCCAGGTCGCGTGCCGCCTTGTGCATGCGAACACGAATGTCGTCGTGTCCGTCGAGGCACGGCGCGGGGCTCTCCTCGATTAGCTTTTGGTTGCGGCGCTGCACCGAGCACTCGCGCTCGCCGAGCGAAAACACATGGCCCTGCTTATCGGCCATAATCTGCACCTCGACATGGTGCGCCGGCGCAACGAACTTCTCCATGTAGCACTCGCCGTCGCCAAAAACGGCCTCGCCCTCGGCACGCGCCTCGATAAACGCCTTTGCCGCATCTTCCACGCGCTCGACCTTACGAATGCCGCGGCCGCCACCGCCGGCACGCGCCTTAATAAGCACGGGGCAGCCAATGCGCTCGGCCTCGGCCGTCGCCTCCTCGGGACTTTTGAGCAGATCGCAACCCGGCACGATGGGCACGCCCGCCGCAGCAGCCGTTCGACGTGCGGCGTCCTTGTCGCCCATGTTGTCGATGACCTCGGCCGAGGGACCAACAAACGCCAGACCGTACTTGTCGCAGTCGCGCACGAAGCTCGCCTTCTCGGAAAAGAAACCGTAGCCGGGATGAATTGCCTTAGCTCCCGACTTCACGGCACAGGTGAGCACGGCATCGTCGTTGAGGTAGCTCTCGGCAAGACGCGGGCCGCCGATGCAATACGCCTCGTCGGCAAGCTGCACGTGTAGCGCGTCCGCATCGGCCGTGGAATAAACGGCGACGGTCTTGATGCCCATATCGCGGCACGCGCGGATAACACGCACCGCGACTTCTCCGCGGTTGGCGATGAGCACTTTGTCGAACATGAAGCCTTCCTTAACTTTCGTGCATGAGTGCAAAAGACATGTCGGCGCGGCAACAGACCTCACCGTTGACGCTTGCAGTACCCGTCGCAAAGCGGAACGGCCCGCGCGCACGCGTGATGGAGCACACCAGATCCACCGTGTCGCCCGGGCGCACCGGACGCTTAAAGCGCACCTTGTCCAGACTCGTGTAGAACGGCGTCGCGCCGCGCGCCTCCTCATCGCCCATCAGCAACACGCAGCAGTTTTGGGCGAGCATCTCGCACTGGATCACGCCGGGGACCACCGGGTTTCCCGGAAAATGCCCCTGCAAAAAGTATTCGTCGCCCGTAATCGTGATCTTGCCGTGGGCCTCGTCGCCCACCAGCTCGGCTTCGTCGAGCAAAAGCATCGGCTCGCGATGCGGTAACAGCTTCTTGAGCTCTTCTTTGTTCATGGATATCACCTATCCGATCCTCATGAGGCAGCTGCCGAACTCCACGAGGTCGCCGTCGGCCACGCAGATCTCGAGCACCTCGCCATCCGCCTCTGCCGTCACCTCGTTGAGAACCTTCATGGCCTCGATGATGCAAAGGGTCTCGCCAGCCTTGACCTTGGAGCCCACGTGCACAAACGGTTCGTCGCCCGGCGCCGGGGCAGCATAGAAAACGCCGACCATGGGAGCGGTCACCTCGGCGCCCTTGGACTCCGGTGCGGCGGCAGGTGTCTGCGCGGCGGGCTCCGGTGCGGCAGGCGCGACTGTGGGAGCTGCAACCGGAGCGGCCATAGCGCTCGGCATGGGCATGGGCACGGCAACCGGCTGTGCGGCGCTCGCGCGCTCGAGTTCGACCGCGGTGCCATCGGGCTCCTCAACGCGCACGCGCGTGAGGCCGCGGTCCTCCATAACATCGGCTATCTCGGCAAGTCTTTTGGAATCCATGCTCTAGCTCCTCGTATATCTACGCAGCGCGATGGCGGCGTTGTGCCCGCCAAAGCCTAGGTTGGTCGAAAGCGCCCAGGTAAGGTCGGCGCGAACTGCGCGATTGGGCGTGTAGTCAAGATCGCAGGCGGGATCGGGCGTGCGGTAGTTAATGGTCGGCGGCACCACGCCCTGCTCGAGCGCCATGGCGCAGGCCATGACCTCGATGGCGCCCGTGGCACCGATCATGTGGCCGGTCATCGACTTAGTCGACGAGACGTGCGCGGCGCGCGCCGCGTCCTCGCCGAGCGCACGCTTAATGCCCGCCGTCTCGGACGAATCGTTGAGCTTGGTCGATGTGCCGTGAGCATTGATGTAGAGACCCTCGGAAGGCCTGACGTCGCCCTCGGTCACCGCCAGCGATATCGCGCGGGCAATGCCGGCAGCCTCGGGATCAGGGCTCGTGATGTGATAGGCATCATCGGTGTTGCCGTAGCCCACGACCTCGGCATAAATGTGCGCACCGCGCGCCTGCGCATGTTCCATGCTCTCGAGCACGAGCACGCAGGCGCCCTCGCCCATCACAAAGCCATCGCGGTCTGCATCGAACGGGCGGCAAGCCGTCGCGGGATCAGGGTTGGTGGTCAATGCGCGGCAGGACGTAAAGCCCGCAACGGCATCGGGGATAATTGCAGCCTCGGCGCCGCCCGCGAGGATCGCGTCGGCATAGCCGTGCTTGATGGCGCGGAACGCCTCGCCCACCGCATGGGCCGAGGTTGCGCACGCGGTCACCACGGGCAGGGTCGGGCCCTTTGCCTTGTGGCGGATTGCGATATTGCCCGATGCCATGTTGGGGATCATCATCGCGATCATATAGGGCGATGCGCGGCGGGGCCCACGTTCGGCAATCGTGTGGACGTTGTCGACGAGTGTCTGCATGCCGCCCACGCCCGAGCCCACGTAGACGCCCAGGCGCTCGCGATCGATGGCGCCTTCGACATCAAAGCCCGCATCGTGCATGGCTTCGTCCGAAGCCGCCATCGCAAACTGAACGCATGGGTCGAGATGCTTGGCGTCACGCTTGCCAAAGTACTCGTTGCCGTCAAAGCCCTTGACCTCGGCTGCCACCTTGACGGCAAACGCATCGGTATCGAAGTGCGTGATCGGGCCGATGCCGCACGTGCCGGCGCACATGGCCGCCCAGGTGGCAAGCGCGGTGTTGCCGAGCGGCGACACGGCACCGATACCGGTGATTGCAACTCTCTGTTCCATCATGGTCTCCTCATCCAAGCCGTTCTTCGGCCCTGGTTTCTACATCGCCATTCCGCCGTCGACGCGTACGACTTCGCCCGTAATGTAGGCAGCCGCGTCGCTCGCCAAAAAGCGCACCACGCCGGCCACTTCCTCGGAGCGCGCCATGCGCTTTAGGGGAATCTGCTCCTCGGTTGCCGCGCGAACCTTCTCCGAGAGCTTTGCCGTCATATCCGTCTCGACAAACCCGGGTGCGACCGCGTTCACTCGTACGCCGCGGGGCGCAAGCTCGCGCGCTACCGCCTTGGTCAGGCCGATGACGCCCGCCTTGGAGGCAGCGTAGTTGGCCTGCCCGGCATTGCCCATCAGGCCCACAACCGAGCTCATGTTGATGACGCAACCGCCGCGCTGGCGCATAAAGGTCTTGGTGAGTGCGCGCGTCGTATTGAACGTGCCCTTGAGATTGACATCGAGCACGCGGTCGAAGGCATCGTCACCCATACGCATGAGCAGGCCGTCGCGCGTGATGCCGGCGTTGTTGACGAGCGCCCAAATGGAGCCAAAGTCGTTGAGGACCGCTTCCACGCACGCATTGACGGCAGCGGGGTCTGCCACGTCGCATTGATATGCGCGCGCCGTGGCGCCAACCATCTCGCAGGCTCCGCATGTCTCGCGCGCGGCATCGACGCTACCGGCATAGACGACGGCAATATCAAAGTCGTCCTCCGCCAAGCCAACCGCACAAGCGCGGCCGATTCCCCGCGAGCCGCCCGTGACCAGTGCCACACGGCGTGAGTCGTTGCGCTCGAGCGCGCCGTTGTTCAAGTTGCCCATGTCATTCCTTTCGGGTTACAGCCCTGTGGGCTATGCGAGCTCATCGGCAATAGCTGCGACCTGCTCGGCCGTTTCGCACGAATAAACGCGAACGTCGCTCAGCGTACGCTTGACCAGGCCCGACAGTGTTTTGCCAGGACCGACCTCAATAAACGTGTCGATGCCCTGATCCTGCAGAGTATGCAGCGTGTCGACCCAGCGCACGGGATGGCTCACCTGGTTGGCCAAGACATCCGATGCTGCTCGCGGGTCCGCCGGATAGGGCGCCGCTGTCATATTTGCCAAAACAGGAATGAGCAACGGGGACGGCGCGTGACCGGCCTCAATATATGCGGCAAGGCCACAGGTCGCCTCGGCCATATAGGGGCTATGGAATGCACCCGACACCGCGACCTTCATGGCCCGGCCGCCAGCCTCTTTTACTAGGACGTCGAGCTCCTGCAGCGCCTCGGGCGCTCCGGCAACAACCGTCTGCTGCGGACTGTTGTAGTTGACCGGCCAGCAATCCTCGCCGGCCTGTTTTGCTAAGCCCTCGACTTGCGCCGCATCGAGCTTGATGACGGCGCGCATGCCGCCCGGATGGCGCTCGGCAGCCGCGGCCATCAGCGCCGCGCGCTCGCACACGAGCTCAAAGCCCGCTCGCATATCGAACGCCCCCGCAAAGGTGAGCGCGGCGACCTCGCCTAGCGAGAATCCCGCACAGGCGGCAGGTACCACGCCGCGCTCACGCATGGCGGCAGCCGCTGCTAGGTCGTGCACGAACACGCACGGCTGCGTGTTCTCGGTCTGCGAGAGCTCCTCCTTGGAGGCACTCCGGCATTGCTCGCTGGTCCCCGGGCGCACCTCGTCGGCAATGGCGAACACCTCGGCGGCCGCCGGCGATGTCTCGATCAGATCGACGCCCATCGCGGGGTGTTGGGCACCCTGGCCGGCAAACAGAAACGCTACGCTACCCATGCGCACGCACCCTTCAGGACGCGCTCGGCGCCATCGACCAGATCGTCAACGATTTCACGTGCGCTCTGGCGCTCGCTAACCATGCCGGCAATCTGTCCACACAAAAACGAACCCTCTTCGTAATTACCGTCCTTGGCGGCCTTGCGAAGGGCGCCCGTGCCCATGGCCCCGAGCTCCTCGACGCTTGCGCCCGCCGCCTCGCTCTTAGCGTAGGCGTTGGTAAAGGGGCTCTTGAGGGCACGCACCGGGTGTCCCGTCGAGCGGCCGGTCGCACGCGTCGAGGTGTCGTTGGCCTTCAGGACCATCTCCTTGTACTGCTCCGATACGGTGCACTCGTCTGCGATCAGAAAGCGCGTACCCACCTGCACGCCGGCGGCGCCCAGCATAAAGGCGGCCGCCATGCCGCGGCCGTCGGCAATACCGCCGGCGGCCACAACGGGAATGTCGACCGCATCGACGACCTGCGGCACCAGTGCCATCGTCGAGGTCTCGCCAATATGGCCGCCCGATTCGGTACCCTCGGCAACAACCGCCGTGGCTCCACGACGTGCCACGAGGCGCGCCAGCGCCACCGAGGCAACGACCGGGATGACCTTGATGCTCGCCTCGTTCCACGCCTTCATGTACTTGGCGGGATTGCCGGCACCCGTCACGACGACCGGTACTCGCTCGTCAATCACAACCTGGGCGACCTCGTCGGCGAACGGGCTCATGAGCATGACGTTGACGCCAAAGGGCTTATCCGTCCTGGCGCGCAGCTTATGAATCTGGTCGCGAAGCCAGTTGGCGTCGGCGTTCATGGCCGCGATGATGCCTAAGCCACCCGCCTCGGACACGGCAGATGCCAACGAGGCGTCGGCAATCCAGGCCATACCGCCCTGGAACACGGGCTTTTCGATGCCGAGCAGATCGCAGAGAGGAGTCTTGAGCATCTCTACTTCTCCAATGCCGCCTCGACCGTATCGGCGAACTCGCCGACCGTCTTGGGGTTCTCCTCGGTATCAAGCTGGATGCCGAACTCGTCCTCAACGGCGACGAGAATCTCGACGGTACCCAGGCTGTCGAGGCCAATCTCCTCGAGCGTGGACTCGGGCTTCATCTCGACGTCGTCAAGGCCAGCGGTCTCGCGGATAACGTCGCAAACGCGCTCGAAGGTCTTCTGATCTGCCATGGTAGTTCTCCTTTGTTTGTGCCCTAGGGGCGTTTTCATTTCCTATGTGCGACTACTTCCAACGAAGCAGGTAGCCACCTATATCCAGACCGGCGCCAAATCCAACCAAGGCGATGGTGTCGCCTGTGTGAAGTGCACCGGCGTTTGCCAGCCGGTCGAGGGCAAGCGGAATGCATGCGCTCGAAATGTTGCCGGTCTCGCGCAACGTGCGAACCACGCGCTCGTCCGGCACGCCGAGGCGCTTGACCGCCTGGCTCAGGATTCGTTCGTTAGCCTGATGGAATACAAAATGATCGATGTCTTCGACCAAAATGCCCGCATCGATCGCAAGCTTATGGACCGTGTCGCAGATGGCGTTGACGCCGAACTTGAACACGCGGCGGCCATTCATGGACAGCACGCTCGCGCTATCTGCGGAAGCCTTAAACGGCGAGGTACCGACCAGACCGGGAACGCGCAACGTCTCGACGTCGGGCGCCGTCGAAAGCTCAACGGCAAGGGGGTTGTCTCCCCCAGCTTCAATCACTGCGGCGCCTGCCCCATCGCCAAAGAGCACGCACGTGGCGCGGTCTGACCAGTCAAGGGCGCGCGTCATCTGCTCGGAGGCAACGACAAGCACGTGCTTGGCGCGATCGCGGGCGATATAGCCCTCGGCGACATCGAGCGCAAATACGAAGCCGGCACAAGCCGCCGAAACGTCGAAGGCAGGACATGTGGCACCCAGACGCTCAGCAACGGCGCACGCTTCGGCGGGAACGAGATGATCGCCCGTCGTCGTCGAACAGACGATAAGATCCAGCTGACTCGCATCGATTCCGGACGTCTGGAGCGCTTGCTCGCTCGCTGCCACGGCAAGGTCGTCGAGCGACTCGGTGGTGCACACATGGCGGCTCTTGATCCCCGTGCGGGTAAAAATCCACTCATCCGAGGTGTCCAGGAACTCGGACAGCTCGTCGTTGGAAACACTGCGCTCGGGAAGTGCCGAGCCCGTTCCCAGTATCGTGAAACCCATCACTAACCTCCTTTGAGTTGTTGATGTGTTTACATCGACCAAGAGAGGATAGCGCATTCTTCGCTTTGTTGACGTGTTAACATTAAATTGTCCAAATGCGACAAAGGCTTCACATTGTGTCTATCTCTCGACACCATTGCGTTATTCACTTATTCATTAAGGAGGTAGCAGCCGCTATGGATGCCCAATTTACGATAGTCGACGTAACCGGATCGACCAACGATGACCTGCTCGAGGCAGGAAAACAGGGTGCGCCGCACGGCACAGGACTTGCCGCACGGGCTCAGACAGCAGGACGCGGCCGACGCGGCCACAAGTGGGATTCAACCGCTGGTAACTTGTTGCTCTCGATTGTCCTACGTCCACGTGTTGATCCCCCCAAGTACTCTGGTCTTGCCGCCGTCAGCGGCCTAGCGGTGCTCGAGGCACTCGAGGCGCAAGGTCTTGCTAACGAGATCGGCCTCAAATGGCCCAACGACCTCGTCGCGCGAGGGCGCAAACTCGGCGGCATTCTGGTCGAAGCCGCACGCGATAACGAAGGCAAACCTTTCGCCGTCTGCGGCATTGGCGTCAATGTGAACTATGTGCCCTCGGAGGTTCCCGATGGCGGCCTGCCGGCAATCGGTCTCTCGGATCTCAACGAGAACGTTCCCGCCGTCGATGTGTTACTCAAGGAGGTCTATCACACCGTCGTAAACGCTGTGAACGCGTGGGCAGAGCGTCTCAACGCCATGGAAGAAAACGCCGGACCGCTCGCGCCCGTCCGCGATGTTTATATCGGTCATCTCAATTGGATTGGAGAGCACGTTATCGCCCGCTCCCCCGCTGGAGACGAGCTGACGCATGGCATCTTTCGAACGGTCGATAACTTTGGTCGCGCGTGTATCGAAACGGAAGACGGCTTGCGTCCCTTCCATTTTGAGGAGGCATCGCTGCGCCCCTTGAGCGAATAAGGCGCCGCAGCCACCTACTCGGTAGCATTACCCGATCCCCAAAGGCCATCATTCAAAGCAAAAGAGCCCCGCTATCGTAATGGCAGCGGGGCTCTTTAAGCTATGAGCGATATCGCTTAGAGCTTGATGTCGATGTCGACGCCAGCGGGGAGGTCGAGACGCATGAGCGAATCAACGGTGCCCGAGGTGGGGTCGAGGATGTCGATGAGGCGCTTGTGGGTGCGCATCTCGAACTGCTCACGGGAGTCCTTGTTCACGTGCGGCGAGCGGATAACCGTGTACAGGTTACGCTCGGTGGGCAGGGGGACAGGACCGGAAACGCGAGCGCCGGTCTTCTGAGCGGTCTCGACGATGAGCTTCGCGGACTGATCGACGACCTCGTGATCATAGCCCTTGAGGCGAATGCGGATCTTCTGGGTAGCCAACTTAAACCTCCAAAGAGTGCGAGAGATGTTCTCGCGGATTACGTAACAGGGAGCTCGAACTTAGGCGTTCTTGCTCATGACCTCGTCCACGATGGACTTGGGCGCGGGCTCATAAGAGTCGAACTGCATCGTGTAGGATGCACGGCCCTGGGTCTGGGAGCGAAGGTCGGTAGCGTAACCGAACATCTCGCCCAGCGGCACCTTGGCACGGATGAGCTTGCTGTTCTTGCGGTCCTCCATGCCCTCGATCTTGCCGCGGCGACCGGAGAGGTTGCCCATAACGTCGCCCATGTACTGCTCGGGGGTCTCGACCTCGACAGCCATGATCGGCTCGAGCAGCTGCGGGTCGGACTTCTTGAGAGCGTCCTTGATAGCCATGGAACCGGCAATCTTGAAGGCGGCCTCGGAGGAGTCGACCTCGTGGTAAGAACCGTCGAACAGGGTGACCTTGACGTCGAGGACCGGGAAGCCGGCGATAACACCGGTGTTCAGGGCCTCCTGGATGCCCTTGTCGATGGACGGGATGTACTCCTTGGGCACGACGCCGCCGACGATAGCGTTGACGAACTCGTAGCCGAAGCCCTCCTCCATCTTCTCGAGCTTGATGACGGCGTGGCCGTACTGACCGCGACCACCGGACTGACGGACGAACTTGCCCTCAGCCTTCTCGACATCGTGACCAGCGGTCTCGCGGTAGGCAACCTGGGGCTTACCAACGTTAGCGTCAACCTTGAACTCGCGGAGCAGACGGTCGACGATGATCTCGAGGTGCAGCTCGCCCATGCCGGCGATGATGGTCTGGCCGGTCTCGTGGTTGGTGGACACCTGGAAGGTCGGGTCCTCCTCGGCGAGCTTGGTCAGAGCCAGGGACATCTTGTCCTGCTCGGCCTTGGTCTTGGGTTCGATGGCAACGTCGATAACGGGCTTAGCGAACTCGATCTTCTCGAGGACGATCTCCTTGCCCTCTTCGCACAGGGTGTCACCGGTGGTGGAGTTCTTGAAGCCGACGCAAGCGACGATGTCGCCGGCGGCAGCGTCGTCACGGTCGATACGCTCGGCGGCGTTCATCTCGAGGATGCGGCCGAGGCGCTCGCGCTGACCGTTGGAAGCGTTGATCACGTAGGAGCCGGACTCGGCACGGCCGGAGTAAACGCGGACGTAGGTGAGCTTACCGACGAACGGGTCGGTCATGATCTTGAAGACCAGGCCAGAGAAGGGCTCGTCGAAGGAAGGATGACGCTCGATCTCCTCGCCGGTGTCCGGATCGGTACCGGTGACGGCCTCAACGTCGAGCGGGCTGGGCAGGTAGTCGACGACAGCGTCGAGCAGCTCCTGGACGCCCTTGTTCTTGTAGGCGGAGCCCACGAAGACGAGGTTGAGCTCGTTGGCCAGAACGCCCTTGCGCAGAGCAGCCTTGAGCTCCTCGACGGTGAAGTCCTCCTCCATGAGGATCTTCTCCATGAGCTCGTCGTCAAAGCTGGCAGCAGCGTCGAGGAGCTCCTCGCGCTTGGTGGCAGCGATGTCAGCGAACTCAGCCGGGATCTCGTCCATCGGCTCGGGGTAGGTCATGCCCTTGTCGTCGGCCTTGAAGTCCCATGCGGTCATGGTGACGAGGTCGATGACGCCCCAGAAGTTGTCCTCGGCGCCCATCGGGACCTGAGCGGCCACGGCGTTGGCGTCGAGACGATCCTTCATGGTCTCGATAGCGTTGAAGAAGTCAGCGCCCACGCGGTCATACTTGTTGATGAAGGCGATGCGGGGGACGTTGAAGGTAGAAGCCTGACGCCAAACGGTCTCAGACTGGGGCTGAACGCCGGCAACGGCGTCGAAGACGGCGACAGCGCCATCGAGGACGCGCAGGCAGCGCTCGACCTCGGCGGTGAAGTCAACGTGGCCCGGGGTGTCGATGATCTGGATGCGGTAGTCGGTACCGTCCTTCTTCCAGAAGCACGTGGTAGCAGCGGAGGTAATGGTTACGCCGCGCTCCTGCTCCTGAACCATCCAGTCCATGGTGGCAGCGCCCTCATGGACCTCACCAATCTTGTGGGTCTTACCGGTGTAGTAAAGAATACGCTCGGTCGTGGTGGTCTTACCAGCATCGATGTGGGCCATGATGCCGATGTTACGGGTATCGGAAAGCTTGTACTTAGGCTTAGCCATGTTAGTTCCTTACCTTAACTTACCAACGATAGTGAGAGAACGCGCGGTTGGCCTCGGCCATCTTGAAGACGTCCTCACGCTTCTTGACGGAAGCGCCCAGGCCGTTGGAAGCGTCGAGGATCTCGTTGGCGAGACGCTCGGCCATGGTCTTCTCCTTGCGAGCGCGGGAGAAGTTGACGATCCAGCGGATACCCAGAGCGGTGGAACGACGGGAGTTGACCTCCATCGGGACCTGATAGGTAGCGCCACCGACACGCTTGGGCTTGACCTCGAGCGTGGGCTTGACGTTGTCCATAGCCTTCTTGAAGGTAGCGAGAGCGTCGCCACCCTCGGACTTCTCGGCAACGATCTCGAAAGCGGTGTAAACGATGCGCTCAGCGGTGGCCTTCTTGCCGTCAAGAAGGACCTTGTTGATGAGCTGAGTCACCAGGCGGTTGTTGTAAACGGCGTCAGGCTGAACCTCACGACGATTAGCTGCTGCACGACGCGGCATGTGAAATCTCCTTAAGTGTCTACCGTGCGGCGCTTAGGCGGCACACGGCGAAAGTATCAAAACGTTATCTGGCTTATTTAGCCTTGGGGCGCTTAGCACCGTACTTGGAACGGGCCTGCATACGGTTCTGGACCGGAGCAGCGTCGTAGGCGCCACGGATGACGTGATAACGGACACCAGGGAGGTCACGGACACGACCGCCGCGGACGAGCACGATGGAGTGCTCCTGCAGGTTGTGGCCCTCACCCGGGATGTAAGCAGTAACTTCGATGCCGTTGACAAGGCGAACACGGGCAACCTTACGAAGAGCCGAGTTCGGCTTCTTGGGGCTCGTGGTGAAGACGCGGGTGCACACGCCGCGCTTCTGGGAGTTGTGCTGCAGAGCAGCGTTCTTGGACTTCTTGGGCACGGAACGACGGCCCTGGCGAACCAGCTGGTTAATAGTAGGCAAAGCGTACTCCTTCTCGAATGATTCCAGCTTTCTGTAAAGTGCAACGGCTTGAATCGAGGGGTCAGCATCCCCCTACGAAACACGCAGTTCGATAGGATACGTGCCGTTAGCTGTGCCGTCAACAGACCACGCCGCCGGGCGTATCCCAAAATAGGCACATTTCCGCAAAGCCTACACAAAAGGAATCTCCTTCTGTGCGCGGGGGTGGATTCCCGGCCCGGGAATCCGACGTGCTCGTTGGGGCAACGTTACCTGCCAAAAAGGGACAGGTTTATTTTGGTCGGTTTTATCTGGGGAAACGTCGCGCTCCGGCGGTGATCTGCTTTCGTCTTTCGCATGGAAATCGGCGGCGTTTTCGGAAGTATGCGGCAAATTTTGGACTTGCTGAGCGCACAGGGGTTTTGCGATAACAAACCTGCAGGTAGAGCGCTTGAGCATATGCGGTGTGGTCGACCCATCAAGATTTTGCCGCATACTTCCGAAATTCAGACGAATATCACTCGCTTTAACCGCCCATTTAACGCAAAATGGACCGCTTCCCCTAGTAGGAAGCGGTCCCAAATCTCACGAATAGACGATGGTAAAGGGTTCCGACGTTTCGGTGCCCTCTGTTGAAGTGCAGCGTGTGCCCTCAAGCGTTACTGAGACCACTTGGTCGACATCGATCAACTTCGTTGGCACCCAGTTGTTCTCTCCGCTATTGCGCGCCAGCGAAACATAGAAGTTGAACACCCCTGCGTCGTCATCTTCGATAATCTGCTCCGATCCATCCTTGTAGGTGACGGTCAGTTTATGATCAACTGCTTCATAGCCCAGATCATCGATATGCGTCTGGATGGAAAACGGACTGATCTCGAGAGGCGAGTCATCGGAGCGGAGTTCCTTTGTATCGACGTGCGCTCCAACGTTAAACTCTGGCGTCGATACCTCGATCACCTTCGCATCCTCACCTTTGCCCTCCGTCCAGCTGATATTCCAGGTGACCGCATGTCCCAAATCTCGCTCGCGATCCCACGAGGCAAAGTACATCGTGCCATTAATGACCGTGTCGCTTGATGTGTCCTTATCAATTGTGCAGCGTGTGTCAGCCCATTCCTCGCCGAAGTTCATGCTTGGCGTGCCGATGCCTTGTTCTTCTTCACCATAGAGAACAAGTTCGCCTGTCTCTGCTGCTGGC
>CAUAEH010000040.1 GCA_958427975.1 uncultured Collinsella sp.
AACCGCGAAGCCACCGGAAATAATCTGGAACTTGGAGAAGAACGTGCTCATGGGGGGCACGCCGGCGATAGCGGTCGCGGCGACCGCGAAGCCCACGCCCGTGACCGGGTACTTCTTCATGGGGCCCGGGATCTTCGGCAACACACGGGTTCCCACCGTGAAGCTAAGGGAGCCGGCGATGAGGAAGAACAGGGTCTTGGTGAACGCGTGGTTGAAGATGTGCTCGACGGCGCCGTTGAACGCCATCTGGCTTCCGAACACGGAGAGGCCCAGGCCGAAGAACACGTAGGCGAGCTGCGCGATCGTCGAGAAGGCGAGCAGGCGCTTCATATCCTTCTGGGGCAGGTACATGAGGAAGCCGAAGAGCATGGTCACGACGGCGTCGATGATGGCGACCCAACCGACGATCTCGGGGATATCGCCGGCACTCGCAAGAGCGCGGGCGAACACGCACACGCCGACCTTCACCATGGACGCGCCATGGAGGTAGGCGGAAACGGGCGTGGGGGCCTCCATTGCGGAGGGCAGCCACATGTAGAGCGGGAACTGGGCGGACTTGGCCCAAGCGGCGAACAGGATGAGCAGCAGCACGACGGTCTTCATACCGGAATCGAGCTGGGAGATCGCGCTCAGCGCGAACGTGCCGGTTCCGGCGAACAGGAAGGCCGCGCCGATGTAGAGTCCCAGAGCGCCGATATGGGTGATGATGAGCGCCTTCATACCGGCCTTCTTGGCCGTGGGCGTCATGTAGTAGCTGATGAGGCCCCAGGAGCACACGCCGGTGATCTCGAAGAAAACGAGCTGGCCGACGATGGTGGAGCTGTAGGCGAGACCGGCCATGGCGCCGATGAACGTGGAGAAGTACACGTAGAAGCGGCGACGGGGCGCGTCGGGATGCTCCTTGTTCTTATCGCTCATGTACGGGAACGAATAGATGACGACGAGCAGGCCGATAGCGACGAACGCGGGTGCGAGCAGCGTGCTCATCCGGTCGAATATGAAGCCCATGACCAAGGTCTGGCCCATACTCGCCCAGGTTACATCGACCGCGTTCATGCCGTTTCCGGCAAACGTCGCGGCCAAGCCAACGGAAGCGACCGTGGCGATGCCGCCGGCAAAGGCGCAGATCCATTTAGCGTAGGGACGCGGCAGCATGACGATGAGCAGGGAGCCCAGCATGGGGACGGCGATCGCTACCATGGCAAAGAGGGACAAGCTCGATTCGATTGACATAGTTTCTCCCTTCTCCCTACACGCCTACGACGACGAAGACGAACGCGAGGACCGCGATGCCGACGACGGCCCAGGTCTGGTTACCGAGCACCTTGAAGCGCGAACGGGAAACGGAGTTCTCGAGCACGCCGCAGACAACGAAATCGACCAGGCACTTGACAAGGAAGACGACGGCGCCCACGAGAGCGGTGACGCCGATGGTCGCGGGCTCTCCCCAGGGGATGAAGATGGAGGTGAACCAAGCGACGACCACGACCTGCTTCATGCCCATGGCGAGCTTCATCATGGCCAGGGACGGGCCGGAGAGCTCGGCGAGCGGGCCCTCCTGGAGCTCCTGCTCGGCTTCGGCCTGATCGAACGGAAGCTTGCCGAGCTCCATATAGCAGGCGGCCGCGAAGGCGACGCCGGCGAGGATGACGGCGACGACGCTCGAGACGTTGCCCGTAACGATGTGCTGACCCATGGTCGCAATGTCCGTGGAGCCGCACACGATGGCGACGGTAAACAGCGCGATGAGCATGGACGGCTCGATGAGCACGCTCATGAGGAGCTCGCGGATACCGCCGAAGCCCGCGTAGGCGTTGGAGGAATCCACGCCGGACAGCGCGAAGAAGAAGCGGGACAGCGCGAGCGCGTACATGATGGTGATGGCGTCACCAAAGACGGGCATGGGGCTCTCGAGCGTGAACATGGGCAGGCCCATGGCGAGCATGAACGACACCGCGAGGAACAGCGGCGGCATGATGCGCAGCACGAAGCTCGAGTCGGAACTCACGGACTCGGGACGCGCCATGAGCTTCGCGAGGTCCCGGTAATCCTGAAGGATGGACGGACCGCGGCGATTGTGCATCTTCGCGCGAATCACACGGGCGAGGCCGGAGAAGAAGGGCGCGACCAGCATGACCACGAGGCCCTGCGCTATCGCAAGAACGATGTTCATAATATCCTCTCCCCTCTCTAGACCATGACCACGGCGAGCACGAGGAAGACCACGAGCGCCGCGACGATGTAGCAGATGTATACGGAGTAGTTGCCGCCCTCGATCTTGGAGGCGAGGCCGGCCAGCTTATCGGCACCCTCGCTCGGTGCATCGACCAAGAAGCGGTCGGGCAGGGGCTCAACGCCCTGGGCGACACCGGTGAGCTTCTGGAACACGTGCGCGATGGACCAGCAGATCTTGGTGCATACCTCGCGCAGGGTGTAGAGCGGGCCCATGAAGAGCTCTACGTCTGACGCGAAGCTCGTGGCGACGACGGGCATGTGCTCGTTGGGCTCGTAGCCGCACGCCCAAGGGTCGGTCTTCTTAGCGGAGGCCTTGGTGCCGAGGCAGGACCTCAACACGAACGCGAGGCAGGTGAGGACCACGAGCGCGATGGCGATCGCGGGGGTGGAGGTGGCGGCACCGGAAATCTCGTTCACCAGAGACACGCCCGAGGTGGCTGTGATGGCAGAGCCGGCAAGCACGCTCTGGGCGACGTCGCCCAGAACCGGGGCGATGACGGGAGAGCCGATTCCCAGCACCACGCAGATGGCCGCGAGGAGCATCTGCGAGAACAACATCGGAGCCGGGGACTCCTTGGCGTTCGCGGCCTCCTGGGAACGAGGGCTGCTCGCGAACGAGACGCCGTAGGCCTTCACGAAGCACGTGACGGCCAGGGCACCGGTGATGGCGAGGGCGGCCGCAGAGGCGACGGCGAACACCATGACGACCGGGTCGGAGAGCGTCGAGATGTTGAACAGGGACTGGTAGGTGAACCACTCGGAAACGAAGCCGTTGAGCGGCGGGATAGCCGAGATGGCAAGGGCACCGATGAGGAAGCAGACGGCCGTGACCGGCATACGGCGGAACAGGCCGCCCATCTTCTCCATGTTGCGCGTACCCGTGGCATAGAGCAGGGAGCCCGCGCCGAGGAACAGCTCGCCCTTGAACATGGCGTGGTTGAGCGTGTGGTAGAGGGCGGCCATGAGCGCGATCGTCGCGATGACGTCGTTGCCCAGGGCGTGCGCCGTCATGGACGCGCCGACACCGAGCAAGATGATGCCGATGTTCTCGACGGAGTGGTAGGCCAGCAGGCGCTTAATGTCGTGCTCGTGAAGGGCGTAGACGACGCCCAGGACCGACGAGATGGATCCGAAGACCAGGACCATGAGGCCCCACCAGAGCTGGACGCCCGAACCCGCGAGCAGGTCGAGACCGACCTTGAGGATTCCCAGGATGCCGATCTTGATCATGCCGCCGGACATGAGGGCGGACACGTTGGACGGCGCCTCGGGGTGCGCCTGGGGCAGCCAGGAGTGCAGCGGGATGATACCGGCCTTTGCGCCGAATCCGAAGAACGCGAGGACGAAGCACGCGGAGGAGACGGCGGGTCCAAAGTCATGCGTACGGAAATCACTGAAGCTGAAGGAACCGCCCACGCCGTTGGTCATGAGCAGGAAGCTCGCCATGATAAGGACAAAGCCCACGTGCGCGATGACGAAGTAGAGCCAACCGCCCCTAATGGAGTTCTTGTTCTCCTCGATAACGACAAGGAAGTAGCTCGTAAGGGACATGAGCTCAAAGGCGACCAGGAACCAGAACACGTTGTCGGCGGTGATGACGAGCATCATCGAGGCGACGAAGGTGTTCATGAAGAAACCGGCGCGCCCGACCTTGCCCGGGTACTCATCGAAGTAGGACAGACCGTAGATGAAGCCCGCAAAGGCGAGGATTGAGATGAGGACCACGATCAGGCCCGCAAGGCCGTTGAGCAAGAGCTCGAGACGGGCGAACGGGAAAAAGAAGACCGTGTTGAGGGACGAAACGTCGCCAAGCACGGCCTCGAGGCCCGCGATGAACGACAGCACGGCCGCGACGGCGCCGATCAGGCAGCCGGCGGTCTTGGCGGCGTTATCGGCCTTGATCAGCAGAACCGAGGCGAGCGCACCGATGCACGAGACGGCAAGCGATGCGATAAACAGCGTCATGCTATCCATTGTTTACGCTCCCTTCTGCTTTCTCGGACAGGCCCTGGGCCACAGCGGTAACGTCGACGACAGGACCGTTTTCGATCGAGCGCAGGCGCTTGGCCTCGTCGAGCTCGCGATCGGCCGCGCCACCCATGACGGTCAGCGCCTTGGTAGGGCACGCCGCCACACAATGCGGGCCGTCCGGATCGAATGCGCACAGGTCGCACTTGACAGCGCAGGTGTACTGACCAGGAGCCCACGTAAGCAGGCTGCTCAGGGACTTAGGATACGAAGGCGTCGGGTCGCACATGCCTGCGACACCGGCGATAGACGTGCCATCGGGATGGATGGCTCCGAAGGGGCACGCGATGGCGCACAGCCTGCACCCGATGCACTCCTGCTCCTTGACGTGGATGCGATCGCCATCGTGCTCGATGGCATTCACCGGGCAAACCTCGGCGCAGGGGGCACCCTCGCAATGGTGGCAGGCAAGGGCGGCCGAAATACCGCCGGTCTTCACGAGCGCCAAGCGCGGCGTATCCTGAAGACCCTGCATCCGGTGGGCGTCGGCACAGGCGGACTGGCATGTTCCGCAGCCGATGCACCTCTCCGGATTGATGTCGATGAAGCGGTTCATCCCCACTTCCTTTCAAAATAACGGGCCGGGCTCCCGAACGTACGGGACGCCCGGCCCAAATAGCCAACGAGAACGGGACTACACGATTTGGTTCACGTGCGTCTCGTCGTCGAACTTGGCGGCGCCGGGCTCAATGTCCTGGGGAGCGGCGGCGTCCACCAGAGCCTGCTTGAGCTCGGTGTACTGACGCTCGACCTCGCCCTCTGCCCAAACCTGGTCGGCAATGGCGTCGACCTGGCAGGCGGAGAACTTGTCCTCGGGCGTATGCGAGACCGGGTCGACCTTGTGAATGGTCAGCTCGTTGCACTTGCCGATCCACCACTGGTAGGTCATGTAGACCGTGCCCTTGTTGATGCGATCGCTCACGTCGGCGCGGCTGTATACCTGGCCGCGGCGGCTGTGAATCGAGACGATATCGCCGTTCTTGATGCCGCGCGCCTGGGCGTCCGCGGGATTCATGCGGACAAAGCCGGGCTCGTCGGCAAGCAGCGCCAGCGTCTTGCAGTTGCCGGTCATCGAGCGGCAGCTGTAGTGGCCGACCTCGCGGACGGTGCACAGGATGAGCGGGTACTCATCGTCGGGAAGCTCGGAGGGCGCCTCCCAGTCGTGCGCCATCAGGTTGGCGCGGCCGTCCTTGGTGGTGAACTTGCCACCAGCGAACATGTCGGGCGTACCGTGGTCGTTCACATCGGTGCTCTTGACGGGCCACTGGGCGTAGCCGCCCTCGGGAGCCATCTTCTCGTAGGTCGCGCCCACAAAGTTGGGGCACAGGCTAATGCACTCGTTCCAGATCTGCTCGGTGTTGTCGTAGTGCATGGGGTAACCCATACGCGTGGACAGGTCCGCGAAGATCTCCCAGTCGTGACGGCACTCGCCCTTGGGCGGAACGGCCGCGTCAAAGTGCTGGAAGCTACGGTCGGATGCGGTAAAGACACCCTCGTGCTCGCCCCAAGAGGTGGCAGGCAGGATGACGTCGGCGAGCATGGTCGTCTGCGTCATAAAGATGTCCTGGCAAATGAACAGATCCAGCTCGGAGAGCGTCTTGCGCATTCCGGCCGAATCGGGCTCGGTCTGCACCGGGTCCTCGCCGTAGTTGTAGAAGCAGTGCACCTTGCCCTCGTCGACCAGGTGGCCCAGGTCGGTGAGCTTGTAGCCCTCCTCGAGCGGGAGCTTTTCCTCGGGCACGCCCCAAGCCTTGGCAAACTTGGCACGCACAGCCGGGTCGGTGACTTTCTGATAGCCAGGGTACAGGTTGGGCAGCATGCCCATATCGCAGGAGCCCTGGACGTTGTTCTGACCGCGCACGGGCGCGAGGCCGGAATTGGGTTTGCCGATCTGGCCGGCAACGCAGGCGATGGAGGCGATGGTGTGCACCGTCTTCAGGTTCTGCTTCTGCTGGCATACGCCCATGCCCCAGCCAATGATGGCAGAGGGCTTCGCCGTGGCGTACATCTCGGCAGCTTGGTGGATCAACGCGGGCTCGACACCCGTGATGTCCTGTACAGATTCGGGAGTGTAGTTCTTGATGGTCTCCCACCACTCGTCAAAGCCGTTCGTGTGCTCGGCGACGAATTCCTTGTCGTAGAGGCCATCGTTGACCAGACAGTTGGCAAAGGCGTTGAGGAACGCAACGTTGCAACCGTTCTTGATCGGAAGGTAGAGATCGGCGATACGCGCGGTTTCGATATGGCGCGGATCGGCGACGATGATCTTGCAACCCTTTTCTTTGGCTCGCACGATACGCCTTGCGACGATGGGGTGCGAATCGGCAGGGTTATAGCCGAAGAGGAAAATGCAGCCCGCATCCTCCATACCGGGGATGGAGCATGACATGCAACCTGAACCAACCGTGTCCATCAGACCGAGGACAGTAGGGCCGTGTCAAGTACGGGCGCAGTTGTCCACGCTGTGGGTGCCGATGCACGCACGCGTAAACTTCTGCATGACGTAGTTCGCCTCATTGCCGCCGCCTCGCGAAGAGCCGGTGGTCATGACAGCGTTAGGACCATATTCGTCAATTATGGCCTGCATCTTAGATGCGGTGAAATCCAGTGCCTCGTCCCAGCTTACGCGCTCAAGATCCGCGCCCTTAGTGCGGCGGATCATCGGGTGCAGTACGCGAGGAGTCAAGATCTTGGTGTCGTTGATGAAGTCGTAGCCGCTCATGCCCTTAAGGCACAGCTCGCTCTGGTTGGTGATGCCGTTGAGCGGTTCGGTGCCCACGACCTGGCCGTTTTGGACCAGGAGGTTAAACTGGCAACCGGCGCCGCAGTACGGGCAGATCACTTTATGCTTCTCCATGACACCCTCCTTCCTTTTTCTGCTACCGATTACTCGGTACTAATTTGACAATCATTGGGCCTGTCGCCCCAACGCTTACGCCTCGTTTTCGATGGTGGCGCGGGCACGCTCGGCAGTCAGTTCTGCCAGGCGCTCCTCGTCTACCAGGGTGAGGCCCTTGGTCGGGCACGCCTCGGCACACGCCGGACCGCCGGGACGGTCCACGCACAGGTCGCACTTGAGCACGAAGCTCTTGGTCTGCGAACCCACGCGAACGTCGCCCATCAAGACCGGAACCTGCGTGGTCGCCACACTCACGGCGCCAAAGGGGCAGGCCATGACGCAGCTCTTGCAGCCGATGCAGTTGTCCTCGTTAACACCGATGCGATGGTTCTTTGGATCAAAGAACAAGGCGCCCGTGGGGCAGGCCTTCGCGCACGGGGCATCCTCGCAGTGATGGCAAGCCACCGGTGCGGAGATCTCGTACGTACGCGTCACGCGCAGGCGCGGCGCGGCGATGTTACTGGGGATGTCGTGCGCCTCGATACACGCCGCCATGCAGGTTTGACACCCAATGCAGCGCGAAGAATCGGCTACGACTCGCTTATTACCCATGTTGTTCACTCCCTCCTGAATCCCTTGCCGGAGAGACCCTGTCGACATTGACCCAAGCCGCCCGTGGCCTGGCATCGACGAATCGAATGCATGCGGCGAAACATGCACTCGGTAGAGTTTCTCCAACGATATACAGGTTAAATATACGCAGTTGCAGGTGGCAAACTTGAGCATAGGCCCTGCAATACGGGTGTATTGCAGGGGTTTTGGCAGGTTGGAATTATTCTCTAGAAGCTATAAAGGTGAGTGTATTACATGCGTACATCCAAGGGAGATTTCACGCTCGTTTCTGAAGGATGTAGTACGTTTGTAATATCGTTTACACTCAATTACTCTAGTGCAATAAAGTAGTGGTTGTAAGATTGGCTATTATTAGCCGATGTTGTATTTGACTATTCAAATTGCACGCTCATTAAGGGAGGCCAGTGATGTCATCGACTCAAAAACGAGCCATCCTGCAGGTGCGCATTCGCGAGGAAGACAAGCAGCATGCCGAACGTCTCTACGACGCCATGGGCACATCGCTCGCCGAGGCTGTCCGTCTATTTGTCGCGCAGAGTATTTTGATGCGCAAGCTCCCCTTTCAGCCGGTCGCCGTGCGCTCCAAGGACGGCACGGCCGCCTATGGATCGCTCAAAGCATATGGTGACCCCAATCGCCGCGCCGAGGAGCGCAATGCCTGGATTGAATACCTAGCCACAGAAAGCGATGAGTCGGTTTTGGGTCCCGAGGAAGTAGATATCCATGAGTAGCACCATCATCGACGAGACCGTCATCCTGCGCTACCTGCTTGACGACGACGAGGTCCTGTCACCGCGCGCCGCCAAGGTCATCGCCACGCGCACCGCACGTGTCTACCCCGAAATCATCACGCGCGTCGTGGTCACGCTGCGCGACGTCTATAAGGTTCCCCGCGTTGAAATTGCTGCGGCCATGAAAAGGCTGCTCGATGACGTCATGGTCGACGAGCCCACCGTTGTCGCCCTTGCCGTCAAACTCTTCGGCAAGACCCATATGGACTTTACCGACTGCCTCCTCGCAGCCCGAACCGCCATCTACAACGATGATGTCGTGAGCTTTGGCAAGCCCATCATCCAAGGCATGATCGATTACCGCCGTAAACGCCAAACCGCCGCCGACGCCCGCGACCGCGCCGCCGAATCCCGCAGCCGCAGCACCGACTCCACCATCGACAAGCTCCGTCACCGCCCCCCCCCGCAGCTAACCGGCAGGCAACGGCATCGCCCGCCTCTCAGCCCCATCCCCTCCTAAGTTGCGGTGAAATAGTTCCTGGATTTAGGCTTATTCGAGCTTTTCAGGAACTATTTCACCGCAACTTTCTGTAAGGGTGGTTTTTAGTGCCACCGAGGGGCACTAATCAACCGTTTGCCGATATGTTTGGCTCTGGCTCATGGCTCTGACCTGCCCCGTCAAGCTTTTGGTCAGTTCATGGCAAGGTCTGGCGGACCAAATATGGGATAGCGTAGTGTCATTCACTCCCCCTCGAGACCATGGGGTCGAAAATGAGTCATGATAAACGCTGTTCCAAACCGCAAGCAGAGCTGTTCTTCCGGTTATTCGAGGCCCATCATGGCGGGCACCTGTTTGTAGCTACCAAAAAATGGGACGAACGCTGTGCCTACGCGCTCATGCAAAAAGAGATGATTATTCGACTCTACAACCATGTCTACGCTGATCCCGCGTATTGGAATGACCTCGGCGTCGAAGATCGCATCTTTCAATTGGCATCCGCTATTGCGGTCGTTGAACCGGATGCCGTGTTTTGTGGAGCAACGGCGGCGCTGCTCTATGGCATCGGTTCTGCATATTCGCTTCTCGACAAGGTGCAAGTGCTGCTACCGCGTTCCACCAGACGCGATATGTACGAATTCGTTGAATACCGACGCTGGCGACCGGGCGACGTATGGCAGCTCGGCCCGTTTACGCTAACGGATCCATATCGCACGGTGGTCGACATCGCCCGAACGAGCGCTTTTCGATATGCACTAGGCTATGTCGACGGGTTGGCTCGTGAGTACGGTGTCGAGCGTGAAGAATTGCGTGCATATGCACAAGCGAACTGCCGCGGATTGCACGGCATCGCGCGCGCATTTGACGTTTTTGAACACATGGATGGCAGGTCGGATAACGGTGGAGAATCCGAAGCACGGGCGGCAATGATTATGGCAGGAGTTGCCGCTCCCGAACTTCAGGTTGAAATCACTCGACCGGGAAACGCCGGCTATTATTTGGCAGATTACGGCTGGCAGATGCCAAACGGCTCTTGGATGCTGGCTGAGCTGCATGGACTGGGCAAGTTTGAGGGCGATGCCCAAAATGATCCGGAACATACTGCGGCAAAAACCTATCGAGCTGCCCTCGTGCGCGACGCGAACCTGCGTGCTATGGGCCACAACGTCATTCATTTCAAGCTCTTAGACACCTACGATGTCAAAGCGTTCGGCTCCATGATGCGCGGCTACGGTATACCGACCACAAAACCCTACGCAGACTCCTGACCGGCCGCCCTCATCTTCTCGACAAAAGAACCCATCATCGACCCAGCCCGCTCGGCCTCAATAAGTTGCGGTGAAATAGTTCCTGGATAACAGCTATTGCGGCTAATCCAGGAACTATTTCACCGCAACTTAGGAGGGGATGTGGGGTCCCTGACATGTATATGAAAACGGCTCTGGCACCAAATAGAGCCAAAGCCGTTAAAACTATCTTATGGAGCGGGCGACGGGAATCGAACCCGCGTCATCAGCTTGGAAGGCTGGGGTTCTACCATTGAACTACGCCCGCAAGATATGGTCGGGACGACAGGATTTGAACCTGCGACATCCTGCTCCCAAAGCAGGCGCGCTACCAAACTGCGCCACGTCCCGAAGGTGTTGAGCAGCTAAGGTCTAAACCTTGCGTGTCCCAAAGCGAAGGAAATTATAGGGGAGACTCCCCGCCTGTGCAAGCATTGATGCCTTAGCTCCTCGAATGTGCGACAAAACGACTATGGAGCAGGCCGATTACAAAGGCAACCACGGCAACCGGCGCCCACGCGGCACCGATAACCGCCAGCGGCAGCGCATCGAACGGCAGCCATGCGCCCGCAAAGAACGCATCGCGGACCGAGGTGATCACGCTCTGCACTGCGACGACGCCGCCGACCCAAACCCACACTTGCGGATGCGCGTCGCAAAAACCGTGCACCAGCCCCATCAGTACCAGCACGATGGCAACGGGATACAGAGCATTGAGCATAGGCACCGAGAACATAAGGATTACGTCGAGGCCCACGTTGGAGAGCACGCACGAAAACGCCGCGAACACAAAGGCGAGAATCGCAAAGGGACGGCGCATGGCCTCCTCGGAGGCCTCCGCTCCCCCTTCGACCACATACGTCTCGCAGAAGTAACGCGAGCAGCAGCTGATGAGGCCGATGCACACGTTCATGCAGGCAAGGAAGAAGATGGCGAAGACCACGACCGTGCCGGCAAGGCCAAAGTGCATGGAGGCAGAGCGGGCAAGAATGGCGGCGCCGTTGGTGGCGTCGGGCATCACGGTGCCGAGCTGCATACCGGCAAGGCCCAAGCCGCAGTAGATGATGGCCATGAGCACGCCGGCGATCACACCGGAACGCGAAATCTCGAAGGCCACGCGCTTGTCATCGGTAACGCCGAGCTCATGGATGGTCTCGGCGATGATGATGCCAAAGGCGAGCGACGCAAGCAGGTCCATGGTCTGGTAGCCGGTCAAGAAGCCTTGGACCGCAGCGCCGGCATCATAGGGAGCTTGCGGGGCAGCAGCCGGTCCCAGCGGCGAAATCACGGCGGCGCCGACAACGAGTACGATAAGCGCAATGAGCGCGGGGCCCGTAATGCGACCGAGCACGCGCGTGATGACGCCGGGGCGCAGCGTAAGTGCAAATGCGACCACGAAGAACCCGATGGCAAAGACCAGGCGAGCCGTGCCGAGCGAAACGCCCTCGGGCAGCAGCGGCACCAGCATCTCGAAGGCCGTGGAGCTCGTGCGCGGAATGGCCAGGCACGGGCCGATGGCCAGATACACCGCCGCGACAAAGAACTCACCAAACTTGGGGTGCACGCGGCCGGCAAGCTCGCGCGCCGTGCCGGCGAGCGCGACGGCGATAAATCCCATAACAGGCAGACCGATAGCGGCAATCAAAAAGCCGATCATGGCAAGCGGCGTGGCTGTACCGGCCTGAAGTGCCAGCAACGGCGGAATGATGAGGTTGCCGGCGCCAAAGAGCATCGAGAACAGGGCGATGCCGACGGTGACGACATGGTCGGAGCGCAGACCGTGCGGGGCGGATGAGGCCATAGGCACACCTTTCGGGTCGAAACAAAAACGGGACGGGCAAAAGACCCGTCCCGCAAGTATATACGCTCTAGCAGGCTAAATCGCGCAAAGCGTCAATCGCGGTGTCGGCTTCCTCGTCCGTGTTGAAATACCCAAACGAGAAGCGAACGACACCTTGGCGCTCGGTCCCGAGCGCGCGGTGCATGAGCGGAGCGCAATGGGCGCCGGGGCGCGTCGCAATCCCCCACCCTTGCATGAGCGCGTCCGAGATCTCGGCAGAGTCGATATCGCCCACGTTGAGTGAGACGATCGCCGAGCGCACGGGCTGGTCAAACGCACCGTAGAGCGCAATGCCGGGGATTTCCCGCACGCCAGCGAGGAAGCGCTCAGCAAGCGAGCGCTCATGCGCTGCAATCGCCTCGACCCCGCCTTGCGCCTCGATAAAGTCGAGGCCGGCAGAAAGGCCCGCGATGCCGTGACCGTTGAGCGTGCCCGCCTCAAGGCGCGTAGGCCACTCGAGCGGCTGCAGCGCATCGAAGCTGTGCACGCCGGTGCCGCCCATGGCCCACGGAGCCACGTCAATGCCCTCCGCCACGGCCAGACCACCGGTGCCCTGTGGACCCATGAGTCCCTTGTGGCCGGTAAAGCACACAATGTCGAGCCCCATGGCCTGCATATCGATATGCATCGCGCCGGCAGACTGCGAGGCATCGACGATCACCAGCGCACCGGCCGCATGGGCCATGGCCGCTACGCGCGCAATGTCGACCGCGTTGCCGGTCACGTTGGAGGCATGCGTCACCACCACGGCACGCGTACCCGGCGTGACAAGCCGCTCGAGTTCGTCGTAGTCGAGCACACCATTTACGTCACAGCCCGCATGCTCAACTGTCACGCCCCGCTCCACTGCCAAGCGGTTGAGCGGACGCAGCACGGAGTTATGCTCGAGCACCGTCGTGACCACGCGGTCGCCGGGGTGCACCACCCCGTTGATGGCGGTGTTGAGCGCAGCCGTAGAGTTGGGCGTAAAGCACACATGGTCCGCCCTCGGACAACCTAAAAGGCGCGCGAGCTTGGCACGGCAACCGTGAATCGTACGCGCGGCATCGAGGGCACCCGACGTGGCGCCGCGCCCGGCATTGCCGAGCGAGCACATCGCCTGCGTCACGGCATCGATGACCGTCTGCGGCTTGTGCATGGTCGTCGCCGCGTTATCCAGGTAGATCATCGCACGACCTCCCACATATCAATCACGGTATAGCCCTCGGTGGGAATGCCCGCTGCGGCAAGCTCGCCGCGCAGCAGTTCCTCATCCGAAGGCAGCGCCTTCCACGCCAAGCCGCAGCCGGCAGCGACCTCCCCGGGCACGGGAATCGTGCGCCCGGGAAGGCCGCGCTCGATGCACAGGGACTCGCAACCCATGGCGGCCGCCGTGGTAGGAAACGTGATGACAAGCGCCGGGCGCTTCTGCCTCATGGCAACTCCAACCAATACGCTACGGGCGCACGACGCGCACGGCCTGCTCCATCTTCTCCACGATCACGTACATATTCGTGACCTCGCCCACCGCGAGCTGGTCCTTAATGCCGTAGTGATCGAGGCAGGTGCCACAGGTAAGGATCTCGACGCCCTGCTCGGCCAGGCCCTTCAGGTCATCTAGCACCGGCGAGCCCTCGACGGTGAGCTTGGCGCCGCCGTTGTAGAACAGCATGGTCGCGGGCAGCTCCTCCTGCTGCGTTACGGCAAAGATGAAGGCCTTCATGAGCTTGTGGCCCAGCTCGTCGTCGCCACGGCCCATGCAATCGGTGTAGACGGAAATGACGAGTTTGCCTTTGCCGGCGCTGGCGTCGCAGAAAGCCGCACCGTCCTGCTCGGGATCCGCAACGGTCACGGCACCAGAGGTCGTGACGGTCACGTGCCACTCGGCGTCAGAAACCTTCTCGACCGAGGCCGTGCAGCCCTTCTCCTGCGCCATCTTGGAGATGTTCTTGACGGCGGCCTCGTTGTCGACCGAGGTCACCACGGCGCCCTCGCCATCGAGCTGCTTCAGGGCTTTGAGCGTCTTGACGACGGGCAGCGGGCAGGCATCGCCCATGGCATTGACTTCAATCTTGGTAGACATAGTTTTTCCTTTCGAATAAATCGTTTTAGAACGGTACATAGCTCAATAAACGTGTCGTTAACGGACAACGTGGACGGCAGGACCGCCCGGCACCGGCTCGCACACGCGGCCGATTGTGGCGGCAACGCGCCCCTCGGCATGTAAACGACGCGCAAGCTCACCCACATCCGCCGCGGGCGCCGCGATAAGCAAACCACCCGAGGTCTGTGGATCGTACAGCGCGTCGAGCATGCCCGGCTCCAGGTCCTCGTCGGCAGCCACGCGCGGGCCAAAGAAGTCCTGGTTGCGGTAGGAGCCCGCGGGGATAATGCCCAGGCGCGCCATGTCGAGCACTTGGTCAAAGAGCGGCACCGCCCCCGACGCAAGCTCAATCTGCACGCCCGAGCCCTCGGCCATCTCGCACGCATGCCCGATCAGGCCAAAGCCCGTAATGTCGGTGCAGCCGTGAAGCTCGAGTCCCTCGGCCAGACGAATCGGGGCCTCGTTGAGGGTGCGCATCGAGTCAAACATCAGGCTACCCTCGTCCTGCTCGATGAGCTCGCCCTTAATGGCCGTGGTGATGATGCCCGAGCCGATCGCCTTGGTCAGCAGCAAGACATCGCCCACGCGTGCGCCGCTGTTGGCGAGCATGTGGTCGAGTGGCACAAAACCGCTCACGGACAGGCCATACTTGGGCTCGTCGTCGTTGATGGTGTGGCCGCCCGCGATGGAGCAACCCGCCTCGACGCACTTGTCGGCGCCGCCCGCCAGAATCTGACCGGCAACCTCGACGCCCAGGCAACTGGGTATGCAGAGCAAGTTCATGGCATGGCTCGGCCGCCCGCCCATGGCGTAGATATCCGACAGCGAGTTGGCCGCGGCGATCTGGCCAAACAGAAACGGGTCGTCGACCATCGGCGGAAAGAAGTCGATGGACTGCACGAGCCCCAGGTTCTCCCCTACGCGAAAGACACTCGCATCGTCGGAGGTATCGAACCCCACGAGCAGGTTATCGTTATGCACATTGGGCAAGTCGCCCAGGACCTGGGCGAGGGCTCCGGGAGCCAGCTTAGCGGCTCAACCGCTCGCGGCAGTCATAGACGTGAGCTTAATCTGATCGTCAGCCATACGAACCCCCTTCCAACAAATCAACGACTTTAAGTATACGCCCCAGGCACGCTTCCCAAGAGACCGCTGACGGCTCGAACGTCGAAGGCGGCGCCGCAAGCGCCAGCGCGATAGCATCTGCCAGTGCGCGCTCAAACAACGGAAGGTCGGCCGCCACGGGCGTGTCGACATCCGTCATACGCGGCGACGCCACCCACGTCACGGGAGCACCGGGAAGCATCGCCTCCATCCAGGGACGAACGCCGGGCAAATCGGTCGCCACAACTTTGCAGCCGCACGCGAGGGCCTCGATCGTCACGAGCGGCAGACCCTCGTAAAACGAAGGCAGCACAAAGACATCGGAACTGCGGTAGGCACGCACGAGCCCATCGCTATCCAAGCGCCCCGCCAGCGTCACCGGCACATCCGAGGCCGCGGCCAAGCGCTCGATACGCGCGTACTCGGCATCGTCCCCGCGGCCGCCCACAAGTACCAGGCCAGATGGGCGGACGCCATCGTCAATCAGCAATGACACAGCTCGAACCAGCGACTCGACGCCCTTTTTAAAGCAAATCTTGCCCACGTACACAAGCGATCCCGGCTGCCTCGCCACGCTTGCGTCGCGGCAGAAGACGCGATGGTCGTAGCCCGTCCCAATCACGTGGATGCGATCGGCATCGACGCCGCACACCAAGCCAATCTGCTCAGCCTGCTCAGCATGGAGCGCAAAGACGGCATCGAGCCGACGAACCGCACTTACGATGCGATCGCGCTCGAGCGCATGCGAACGCAGCTGGCGCAGGTCGGTCGAATGGCACACGGCAACAACTGGCACGCCCTGGACGCACTCGCGCGCCAATGCGGTCACCAGATACAGGTGATGGCAGAGCACCAGATTGGGCCGAAACTCAGCCACCGCCCGATTGATTGCAGCAGCAAATGCCCGCTCAAATGCCTTGAGCATCGAAGGCGTCAGGTCACGATAGCGTGTGGAGGGATAGGGCATGACATCGGACATACCGCAGATGGGAAACGGCAGCTCGGGCGACTCGAACGGTACGGCAAACACGGCAGCACGCCGGTCCAGCTCGCCTTGGGTATCACCCGGTGCCGCGCCGCAAAGCACGGCGGCGCGATGCCCCGTCTCGATCTGCTCGCGCACGAGCGCGGCAAGGTAGGTGCCGCTGCCGGTGCTATCTGGTTTTTGTGCCGAGATATTGAGGATGCGCATGTCGCGGTACACCCCTAGGCCAAGGCGGTGGCGCGAATCGCCGCGCCGATCGCTCCGGCAAAGCGAGCCTGGGGCGAGGTGGTCACCGGCGACCCCAGTAGCTCGCCCAACCGCTCCACCACGAAGGCGTTCTCGCACAGGCCACCGGTCAGGTAGTACGGGGCGCCCGCGGCCTGCCCGGCCATGGTCGCCACGCGCGAGACCACGCTGTCGATCACGCCACGCGCAATGTTCTCGCGCGGCTCACCGCGACCGATCAGGCTGATAACCTCGCTTTCGGCAAACACCGTGCACATGCTGCTGATCTTGGTGGGCTCACCGGAACGCGCAAGGTCGGCCATCTGCTGCTGGGAAATACCCAGACGGTCGGCCATGATCTCCAAAAAGCGCCCCGTACCGGCAGCGCACTTGTCGTTCATGGCGAACTTGGCCACGCGGCCACTTTTAAGCTGAATGACCTTGGTGTCCTGGCCACCCACGTCGATCACGGTGCCGTGATCGCCAAACAGGCGCACGGCACCGGTACCGTGGCAGGTGATCTCGGTCACGACCTTGTGCGCATAGGGCACGGCGACACGGCCGTAGCCGGTCGCGATCACGCGCACGTCGTCGGAAGCCACGTCATAGCCGGCCGCTGCCAGCGCCTCGCGCAGCCGCTCGGAAGCATCGACCGAGGAAAACCCGGTTGGCTGCACGCACGTCCACGCCACCGAACCCTCCCCGTCGACCACAGCAGCCTTAGCCGCCGTAGACCCGATATCGATCCCGATCCCTATCATGGCTCTCTCCCAATCTAAACATCAAAGACAGCGGCGCGCTCAGGCGCCTTAGCTCTAGGTTTCTCAGGTGCCGGAGATTGCCCCGAAAGAGGAGCGCAGCGTACTTTGGGTACGCAAGCGACGGTTTGAGGGGCAAGATCCGGTGCCTGAGGAAGCTAGAGGGTTTCGATGAAGGCGGCGATGCGCGTCTCGATCTGACCCATGTCGCCGTTGCTGTAGTCGGTCTCGATCTTCATATACGGAATACCCGCACCCCCGACGGCCTCCTGCATGCGCGTGCTCTCAACGTTGAAGGTGTGGCAGGCCTGTAGCACGCTCTCTACCACGCCATCGACATGGTACTTCTCGCACATGGTCAGCGTGTTTTCCATACGACCATCGTTGGGCGTCATGACCGAGCAGTTGATATCCAGGTAGCGGTCGGCGATGGCGCGCAAGATGTCGGGAGCCTCCGGGTCGATCATCATGGCCGCCGTGCGCTCGCCCGAGCAGTCGTCCATGCACACGACCACGCCGCCGTTGGACTCGATGGTGCGACCGATCTTGTTGATCACGCCGCCCACCGGGCAACCGGTGATCAGAATGCGCTTGGCATCCGCCGCAACCGGACGCTCGCCCGCGTCGTAGGCCTCGCGCAGCTTGGCAACCTTTTGCTCCAGCTGCTGCGT
>CAUAEH010000041.1 GCA_958427975.1 uncultured Collinsella sp.
CAGATTGAGCTTGCCGACGTGGAGCGCTGGATCGTGCGCACGGCCGAGGTTCAGCCCTGGGACTTCCTCAATGCCGTCTCGGCTCGCGATATGCGGCGTTCGCTCGAACTCTTTAAGCTTCTGCCCTCCAAGAGCTACGTGTGGACCTACACGCTGCTATGCGGTCGCATCCGTGAGCTGATTGTTGCTAAGGCGCTCGATGGGCGTGGGCAGGGGCGTGAGCTCGCCGCGACGCTCAAGCTTCAGGCCTGGCAGGTCAAGAATCACCTTACCTGGGCACGTCGCTTTTCGATGGCAGAGCTCGTCGCAGCGCTCGAGGGTGCCGTCGATGTGGAGCTCGCGCTCAAGGGCTCAGCCGACTCGGAGACCGCGCTTATGCTCTGGATTACGAACATCTTGAGAAAATCGTGATGATACCTGCCTATTTGACAAATTCGTTCTATCCCTTTGAGGGGGAGCGTGCTATAGTAGGCGCTTGCATGACCTCACCGTGTCTCAGAGGTGTCATACATTTTTTGCAAGGAACTCGAAAGGAACTCCAGAAGTGGCAAACATCAAGTCTCAGAAGAAGCGTATCCGCACCAATGAGGCAGCTCGCATGCGTAACAAGGCTGTCAAGTCCGAGCTCAAGACGCTGACCAAGCACGTCCAGTCCGCCGTCGCCGAGGGCGACGCCGAGAAGGCCCAGGCTGCCCTCAAGACCGTCACCAAGCGTCTCGACATGGCTGCCGCTAAGCATGTCATCCACAAGAACCAGGCTTCTAACCGCAAGTCCGGTCTTGCCAAGCTCGTGAACAGCATCAACGCTTAAGTTGTAAATTTCACACCACACAGATTACGCGCATAAATGGAGCCTGTTTTATGGAACAGGCTCCATTTTTTGTACCGCTCGGGTAAGATAGTCCGCATGAGTACTTCAATTGACATTTCCCACATCCGTAACTTCTCGATCGTTGCGCATATCGACCATGGCAAGTCCACGATCAGTGACCGCATCCTCGAGCTCACCCATACCGTCGATGAGCGCGACATGGAGTCGCAGCTGCTCGACACCATGGACATCGAGCGCGAGCGCGGCATCACGATCAAGTCCAATGCCGTCCGCGTGTCCTATGACGCCGACGACGGCGAGACGTATCAGTTCAACCTGATCGATACGCCGGGCCACGTGGACTTCACCTACGAGGTCTCGCGTTCGCTTGCCGCTTGCGAGGGTGCGGTGCTCGTCGTGGACGCCACTCAGGGCGTCGAGGCACAGACCGTTTCCAACGCGACGCTCGCCATGAACGCCAACTTGGACATTGTTCCGGCCATCAACAAGATCGACCTTCCCTCGGCGCACCCCGACGAGGTTAAGACCGAGATCGAAGACGATCTAGCCATTCCCGCCGACGATGCCGTGTGCGTGTCGGGCAAGACCGGCGAGGGCATCCACGATCTGCTGGAGTCCATCGTCTTTTTGATCTCGCCTCCCAAGGGCGATGCAAATGGCCCTCTCAAGGCGCTTATTCTGGATTCGTACTTCGATGAGTACCGCGGCGTCGTCGCCACGGTGCGCGTCTTTGACGGTTCCATCAAAAAGGGCGATACCCTGCGTATGATGCAGGCCAAGGGCGACTTCCTGGTCGACGGCGTGGGCGTCAAGCGCCCTGCCGAGACGCCGGTCGATGCTCTGACCGTCGGCGAGGTTGGATATGTGGTCACGGGTTTGAAGGACCCCGAGGCTGTGCGCGTAGGCGATACTCTTACGTGGGCTTCGAACCCCTGCCTCGAGCCGCTGCCGGGCTACCGCGAGGCCAAGCCTATGGTCTACACGGGCCTGTTCCCCATCGACAACAAGGACTACGAGAACCTGCGCGACGCGCTCGATAAGCTGCACGTCAACGATCCTTCGTTGGTGTGGGAGCCTGAGACGTCGGTGGCGCTGGGCTTTGGCTTCCGCGTGGGCTTCTTGGGCCTGCTGCACATGGAGGTCGTCAAGGAGCGCCTGGAGCGCGAGTTCAATCTGGACCTGATCGCCACGAGCCCCTCGGTCGACTACCACGTGTACAAGACTGACGGCGAAATGATTGATGTCCGCAGCCCGCAGGATCTGCCCGAGGCCACGCGTATCGAGCGTATCGAAGAGCCCTACCTCAAGGCAAAGATCATCTGCCCGCCCGAGTATACGGGTGCCGTCATGCAGCTCGCTATCGAGCACCGTGGCGTCACGACCGATATGATCCACCTGACGAGCAAATCGGTCGAGATGCGCTTTGATATGCCGCTCGCCGAGCTCATCTTGGACTTCTTCGATCAGCTCAAGAGCCGCACCAAGGGTTACGCTTCGCTCGACTATGAGTTCAATGAATATCGCCCCTCCGAGCTCGTCAAGCTCGACATCCTGCTTTCGGGCGACGAGGTGGACGCTCTGTCGTTTATCGTACACAAGGATAAGGCTTATGGCCTGGCCCGCGGCCTGTGCGACAAGCTCAAGGAGATCATCCCGCGGCAGCTGTTCGAGGTGCCTATCCAGGGCGCCATTGGCAACAAGATCATCGCCCGCTCCACCGTTAAGGCGCGCCGTAAGGATGTGCTGGCCAAGTGTTACGGCGGCGATATCTCGCGAAAGCGCAAGCTGCTCGAGAAGCAGAAAGAGGGCAAGAAGCGCATGAAGGCCATCGGCTCGGTCGAGGTCCCGCAGGAGGCCTTTATGGCGATTCTCAAGGTGGACGAGTAGGTCCATGGCGCTTTCTGAATACAGCAAGCGGCTGCTGGGCGCCTATGCCGAGCAGCCGTTCCTTATGGCTCCCATGGCGGGCGTAACCGACCCCGCCTATCGCATCATGTGTCGCCGCCGCGGCGCCAACTTTGCCTACAGCGAGATGGTGAGCGTTGCAGGCCTTGCCTATGCCAGCAACAAGACGTGGCGCCTGGTGCTGCCGGCCGACGAGGAACAGCAGATTTGCGTGCAGCTCTTTGGTTCCAAGCCCGATCAGTTTGCGAGTGCCGTCGCTGCCGTCGAGGAACGCGTGGGCGATCGCCTGTCATTGATTGATATCAACATGGCCTGTCCGGCTCGCAAGGTCGTTACCAAGGGCGAGGGCTCGGCGCTTATGCGCACGCCTGATCTGGCCGAGAAGATTGTCGAGGCAGCGGTGGGCGCGGCGCATGTTCCCGTGACTGTGAAGATCCGCAAGGGTTTTTATGCCGAGGACCGCAATGCCGCAACGTTTGCCCAGATGCTCGAAGGGGCGGGCGCCGCTGCGGTTGCCGTGCACGGTCGTTGTGCCACGCAGCTCTATACGGGCCAGGCCGATTGGTCTGTCGTCGATGAGGTTGCCGAAGCCGTCGAGATTCCCGTGATTGGTTCGGGCGATGTGTTCTCGGCCGAGGACGCTGCTGAGCATCTGAGCGGTTCGGGTGCCAGCGCGGTGTTTATTGCGCGCGGTATCTACGGCAATCCCTGGGTGTTCGGCGATGCCCGCGCCCTTGCACTCGATGGCACGCCGGTTCCTTCTCGCTCCTCGGTCGAGCGCCTGGAGGCCCTGCGTGAGCACCTGACGTTGACGCACGAGCTTCTGCCGCTTATGTCGCGCGCCCGTACGTATGCAAGCTGGTACTTAAAGGGTATGCCCCATGCCGCCGCCTGGCGCGCTCGGGTGGTGCGTTGCTCCACGTACGAGGAGTTTATGGCGCTGGTCGATGATATCGAGCGCGACGTGGTGGCCTGCGAGGCCGCCCTTGCCGCCGGCGAATCGGTGCCCGCTCATCCGCTGGAGGCCTAACGGTGGCCGTTACCGCGCTGTATGTGCACGTGCCGTTTTGCGCTCAAAAATGCCGCTATTGCGACTTTGACTCGCAAAGCGTGGCCCCGTGCGACCTGGATGCTGCGCTCGATGCCTATTTTGAGCACCTGTATACGCGGCTCGATGCCTTTGGCAACGCTGGGGCACTCAGGCAGATCCGCACTGTCTACGTAGGCGGCGGCACGCCGTCGCTGGCAGGGGAGCGCCTCGTGAAACTTGCCCGTCGTATCTCCATGTGGTGCAAGCCCGTTGAGTTTACTTGTGAAGCCAATCCAGAATCGCTGACGGCTGGGCTCGCCACCGCGCTTGACGAGGCAGGTGTCACGCGCATCTCTCTGGGCGTGCAGACGCTGGACAATACCGAGTTGGCTGTCATTGGCCGTATCCATGATGCCGAACGGGCGCTTGAGGCTATCGCGACGGTGAAGGATGTTGGGCTCGATGTTTCGTGCGACCTTATGTGTGGGCTTCCCGGACAGACTATGGCGAGCTGGCAGTACACGCTCGATGGCGCGCTTGCGGCGGCCCCGCACCATGTGTCGGTCTATCCACTCACGCTCGAGGAGGGCACGCCGCTTTACCGCATGGCGTGCCGTGATGAGTCGCTTGAGCCCGATGAGGATTTCCAAGCCGCATGCATGGACGTTGCGCGCGAGCGGCTGAGTTCGGCGGGCTACCATCCGTATGAGGTGGCGAGCTACGCGCTCGATGGGCATGAATGCGCCCACAACATTGCCTATTGGACCGGACAGGGCTATTTGGGTTTGGGTCGTTCTGCCGCGGGTATGCTCGATGCCGAGGATTTCGATCGCTTGGCCGGGCTGTATCCCGACGTGGCCCCCCGTGGTGACTTTCATCGCGTGCGTCTGGTCCAGCGCAACGATGACGCGACGGCGTTTGAGGCCGAGTACCTTACGCATCGCGAGGCGGCAGCAGAGGACCTGATGCTCGCTTGTCGCATGACGCGCGGTGTCGCGTCCGATCTGTTGGTTCGCGCGGCTCGTGTCATCCCTGCTGAGGAGCTGACAGCGGTTTGTGACCGCGCTCTTGAGCTTGGGCTTGCCGCTTGGGTGCCCGCGCACGGTGATACTCATGCGGAGCCTATCTCCTCTGCCGATGTCATCGCTGGCCGCTCCTGTGCCCGCCTGGCGCCGACCCACCTGGGCTGGCTCGATGGAAATGTTCTGTTCGAGCTGTTTTGGGGTCTAGCCTAGGCCGCTCGGGTAGAATTACCGCAATATATACGCTGCTGTGAGCAGGAGGTTGCCGCGCATGGCGACGATGAACGAAAAAGATTACTACGAGATTTTGGGCGTCTCCAAGGACGCCACCTCGCGTGATATTCAAAAGGCTTTCCAGCAAAAGGCCCGCAAGCTCCATCCGGACGTCAATAAAGAGCCGGATGCCGAGGAAAAGTTTAAAGAGGTTTCCGAGGCCTACGCCGTGCTCTCGGACGAGCAGAAGCGTGCGCGTTACGACGCCATGCGGTCGGGTAATCCCTTTGCCGGTGCACCGACGGCTTCGCCCTATGGCGGTGGCTATGCCGGCAGCGCCGGTTACGGCAATCCCTTTGACGGCGGTTTCCCCTTCGGGGGCGCCTGGGGCCAGCCCCGTCGCGGCCAGGCGGCCTACAACCCCGAGAGTGGCGCCAACGTGGTCGTCGATATCAAGCTCGACGCCAAGGAGGCTAAGGGCGGTGCCCACAAGACCGTTCGCTACACCCGCTTTGACACCTGCGGACATTGTGGCGGATCGGGCTCCGTTTCGTCAGAGCATGCCCACACCTGTCCGAGCTGCGGTGGTCGCGGCCATATCGATGTCGACCTGTCTTTCCTGTTTGGTGCGGGCACGTTCCAGACGGTTTGTCCTGAGTGCGGCGGTTCCGGCAAGGTCGTTGCCGACCCGTGCCCCGACTGCGGTGGCAGCGGCCGTGTCCGTGTGACCTCCGAGCAGACGATTGAGTTTCCCGCCGGCACGCATGATGGCGACGAGGTGCGCGTCCCCAACATGGGTCACGCCGGCACGAACGGCGCTTCGGGCGGCGATCTGGTCGGTCGTGCGCACGTTGAGGCCGAGCGCCTGGAGGGTAAGGCTCGCACCGGCTTCTACCTCATGGGCATCATCGCTCCGTTTTTGGTGCTGTCGGCCATCTCGGGCGTGTTCTCCGCCTTCGCCATGATGTGCTTCATTCCGTTTGCCATGGGCTTGTTCATGGTGCTGTCGGACGGCGTGCTTCATCGCAGCCTGCTGTGGTGGAAGCGCGGCGCGATGCAGTTTGCCAATGGTTTTGCCAACGGCTTTATGTTTGCGCTCGTGTCGGTCTGGTTTGCGAGCTGCTCGCAGCAGGCCATGCTTTCGCCCTACGGGATGTAATAACATCAAACCCTCTGTTTGCGGCCGGCCCAGCTTGGGTATAGGACGCACTGTGACAATAATGAAAGTTGGAAGGATTCGGTCGTGTCGGAAAATAGGGATTACTACGAGGTACTTGGCGTTGACAAGGATGCCGACGCGCGGACGATCAAGCGCGCGTTTCTAAAGAAAGCCCGTACGGTACACCCGGATGTTTCGGACGACCCCGAGGCCGAGGCCAAGTTCAAAGAGCTCAACGAGGCCTATTCCGTTCTTTCCGACGAGCAGAAGCGTGCTAACTACGACCGTTACGGTACCGCGGACGGCCCCGGTGGTTCTGGCTATGTCGATATCAACGATATCTTTGGCGGCATGGGTATGGACGACCTCTTCTCGTCGTTCTTTGGCGGCGGTGCCGGCGGTGGCGCCCGAAATCGCCGCGAGCGTCGTCGCGGCCGCGATATGGCCATTTCCCTTTCGGTGACGCTCGAGGAGGCGGCGCTTGGCTGCAAAAAGACGATCAGCTACGATCGCCTTGCTCCCTGCGACGACTGCAACGGCACCGGCAAGGCCGAGGGCGCGACCGAGAAGCAGTGCAGCCGCTGTCACGGCACAGGCTATGTGACGACGGTCCAGCGTTCTTTCCTGGGCCAGGTTCAGTCCTCTTCGCCCTGTCCCGACTGCCACGGCGAAGGCACGGTCATCGATCATCCCTGCGAGACCTGCGATGGCCAGGGCCGCACGCCTTCTCACGAAAAGATTGACATCGATATTCCCGCCGGTGTTTCGACTGGTCGCCAGCTGCGCGTGAGTGGTTTTGGCGAGGCCGGCCTTCGCGGCGAACCCTCGGGCGACCTGATCGTCAACGTGCGCGTCGCCGACCACGAGCGTTTTAAGCGTAATGGCGATGACCTGTACCTGGTGAGCGATATCTCGATTGCTCAGGCCGCGCTCGGTTGCGAGATTGAGGTCGAGGGCATTATGCCTGACGAGGTCGTCAAGCTGTGCGTCCCCGCCGGCACACAGTACGGTGACACCGTGAGCGTCAACAATTACGGCATGCCGCGTATCGGCGGCGGCGGTTCGCGCGGTCGTCTGATCGTGCAGCTTCGCGTGGTCGTCCCCATCAATCTCTCCAACAAGCAGCGCGAGCTGCTTCGCGCCTTTGCCGACGAGATGGGCGATGACGTCGCATCCGGTAAGAAGTCGGTGACCGACCGTATCAAGAGTGCCCTCGACGACATCCTCGATTAAGGAGCCCGTGTGCTCGCACCCCATATTTCTGTCGTCAACCTCGGATGCCGTGTCAACCGGGTTGAGTCCGACCGTATCACTGCTGATCTTATGCGCTTGGGTTTTGCAATGGTGGAGCCTCAGGATGCAGAACTGATCGTCATCAATACCTGTGCCGTGACGGGGGAGGCCGAGGCCAAGACCCGCAAGGCCGTCCGTCACGCCCTGGCCTATTCGGGAGAGCCTTACGTGGTCGTAACCGGCTGCGTCGTTAACCTGCATCCCGAGGAGCTGCTGGAGCTCTCCGATCGCGTGATCGCCGAACCGTCCAAGATAGACGTCGCCGAGCGCGTCTGTGAGGTGCTAGGTGTCGAATCCGATAGCGTGCCCGCCTGCAGCGATGGCGACGTGGTCGATGCGCTCGGTCGTTCGCGGCTGGGCGTGAAGATCCAGGATGGCTGCAACCACCGCTGCACTTATTGCATTGTGTGGAAGGCCCGCGGCCCCGAGCGTTCCGTGCCCGTCGAGTCCGTGCTCGAACAGGTGCGCGAAGCGCAGGAGGCCGGCGTGCCCGAGGTCGTGCTGACCGGCGTGAATCTGGGTGCCTATGACGGCAAGAGCGCGACCGACGAACATGTCGAGATCGATGAGCTGCTCCAGGCCATCATGGAGCGCACCGAGATCGCCCACGTGCGTATCTCCTCGGTGGAACCCATGGATATTTCCGAGCGCCTGCTCAAGGTGATGGCTCGCTATCCGAAGCGTATCGCGCCGTTTTTGCACCTTCCCGTGCAGTCTGGCTGCACGGCGACGCTGCATCGCATGGGTCGTCCCTATAGTGCCGAGGCCTTTGAGGATACGGTGCGCATGATTCACGCTAACCTGCCACAAGCGTCTCTTTCGTGTGATGTCATCGTCGGTTTTCCTGGCGAGACGGACGAGGAGTTCGAGGAGTCGCTGGCACTGTGCCGTCGCGTGGGCTTTTCGCGCATGCACGTGTTCCGCTATAGCAAGCGCCCCGGCACCCTCGCCGCCGACATGCCCGACCAGGTACCTCCTGAGGTCATGGCCGAACGCAGCCGTCGCATGCGTGCCGCCGCACAGGAGCTTGCGATCGCCGATGCCCGTCGTCGCGTGGGCACGGTCGAGCGTGCGGTGCTCGAGTATGGTGACAACCTGACGCTCGGCTCGTTCCATCATGCCCGTCTCGATGATACCTGTGGACTCACAGCCCCGTGCCTGCTCGATGTTGCTATCATCGGAGTCGATGATTCCGGCTTGGTCCATGCACGCAGGGAGGTTCATGGAAGCCTCGAAGATTAGACTTACCGTTCCCGAGGGTATCGATCCCTCGCGCGTTTTGGGCGCCGGCGATGGCGTCCTTCGTGCGCTCGAGAACTTGGTGCGCGCCCATGTGGTTGCCCGCGGTGACAGCGTTGCCGTGAGCGGCGATCCGGACGAGGTCGAGCTTGTGGCGCGTTTTTTCGAGCATGCTTTTCGCGAGGCGGCCGCCGGACGCACACTGTCTGCCGATGATGTCTCGCGCTGTCTGGCCGTTCTGCGCGACGGCGAGCATGATGCCTCGTCGCTGCGCGATGACGTGCTGCTATCGTATCGCGGTCGCGTCATCCGCCCCAAGACGCTCGGCCAAAAGCGCTACGTGGATGCCATTCGCTCGCATACCATTACGTTTGGCCTCGGTCCCGCCGGTACCGGTAAAACCTATCTGGCCATGGCGCTCGCCGTCGCCGCGCTCAAACGCCATGAGGTAGGCCGCCTGATCCTGACGCGCCCGGTTGTCGAGGCGGGGGAGAACCTGGGCTTTTTGCCCGGCACTCTCGAGGAAAAGATCGACCCGTATATGCGACCGCTCTACGATGCCCTCTTTGACATGATGGATCGCGAACGCACCGATGAGCTTATGGAGCGTGGCGTGATCGAGATCGCCCCGCTCGCCTACATGCGCGGTCGAACGTTGAGTGATGCCTTTGTGGTGCTCGATGAGGCACAAAACACGACGCCCGAGCAGATGAAGATGTTCCTGACGCGCCTGGGTTTTAATTCCAAGTTCGTGATTACCGGCGACCTGAGCCAGCGTGACCTGGTGGGTCGTCGCGGCGGTCTTGCCGATATCGAAAGGATTTTGGGTCGCGTCGACGATGTGGCGTTTACTCACCTGGAGCGCGCCGATGTGGTGCGTCATGCCCTGGTGGGCCGTATCGTTGAGGCCTATGATGCATACGACGACGCGCGCGAGCAACGCGCGCACGATCGAAAGGAGTCCCGTTGAGTGTATTGATCAGCAACGATGCCGAGCTCGATACGCTGCTCGATGCCCAGGAGGTGGAGCACATCTGCGGAGTTGTGCTTGCTGCCGAGGGTGTTGAGCGTGAGGTCGAGATTTCCCTTTCGTATGTCGATGAGGACGAGATGCACGAGCTCAATCTTGAGTGGCGTGGCATCGATCGCACGACCGACGTGCTTTCGTTTGAATGCGACTCGGCCTTTGACGAGGACATTCCCTCCGACGAGACGCTCGAGCTCGGCGATATTATCCTGGCCCCGCAGGTCATTGCCCGCCAGGCCCCCGGTTTTGGCAACAGTCCCGCCGACGAGTGCCGGCTGATGCTTGTTCACGGCATGCTGCACCTGCTGGGCTATGACCACATCGAGGACGACGAGGCCGAGGTCATGGAGGCACGTGAGGATGCCATTCTGCGCGACCTGGCGCTCGAGCGCGGCGAGGACCCCAAGCTGGTCCACGTCGGCCCCATCACCAACCACGCCCACGACTAGGAGCCGTCTATGATTCCCGGATCGAACAAGGACCATCCGTCCTTTTTAAAGTCGTTCTCATACGCTATGGAGGGCTTCGTCACCGCCGTCAAGACCGAGCGCAATATCAAGGTCATGCTTGTGGCGGGCGTGTGCACCGTCATTGCCGGCTGCATCGTGGGGCTCGATATTGCCGAGTGGGCTACGGTCATCATCTGCTGCGGCCTGGTGATTCACGGCGAGCTGTGCAATACCGCCATGGAGGCGATTGTCGACCTGGCGACCCAGGAGCTGCATCCGCTGGCCAAGCGCGCGAAGGATATTGCCGCTGCGTCTGTATACGTTCTTTCCATTACCGCCGCGATCGTGGGCTTGCTTGTCTTTGCCCACGCGCTCGACTTTATTTAGAAAGGGATTCCCATGTCCGACAATATGCAGCCTACCGATGAGGTTTTGGATGACGAGGTCCTGGACGAGGCTGAAGGTGCCGATTCGTTTGACGAGGTCGAGGAGTTCGACCCGTTTGAGGGTATGAGCGACGAGGAACTCGATGCCCTGTGCGACGAGGGCGAGACCCTCGCGGGCTTTGGTGACGTGGAACCCGGTTTCCGCAGCGGCTTTGTGGCCCTGGTCGGTCGCCCTAATGCCGGCAAGTCCACGCTGCTCAACGCCTGTTACGGCAAGAAGGTCGCCATTACCTCTCCGGTGGCCCAGACGACCCGCCGCCGTATGCGCGCCGTGGTCAACCGCCCCGGCTACCAGCTGGTCTTCGTTGACACGCCGGGTATCCACAAGCCCAAGGACGGCCTGGGCTCCGAGCTTAACAAGAGCGCCCTGTTTGAGCTCAATGACGTAGACGTCGTTGCGTTTTTGATTGATGCCACCAAACCGATCGGCAGGGGAGACGCCTGGGTTGCCGAGCGCGTCAGATGCGCTCGTTCCAAGAAGGTCCTGGTGCTCACCAAGGCCGATGAGGCCGACCCCGCACAGGTCATGGAGCAGCTTAAGGCAGCTCACGAGCTCATGGAATATGATGACGAGATCGTGACGTCGTCGGTCAAGAACTTCAACGTCGATGCGTTTATCGAGACCGTCGCTCACTTCTTGCCCGAGGGCCCGCGCTGGTTCCCCGAGGACATGGGTACCGACGCTTCCGACGAGACGCTCGTTGCCGAGTTTGTGCGCGAGAAGGTTCTGCGTCGCACCCGCGACGAGATCCCTCACTCCGTGGGCGTCATCTGTGACGCGCTCGAGCAGACTAAGAAGGTCCTGCGCGTGCACGCCACGATTTACGTCGAGCGCGAGGGGCAGAAGGGCATCATCATCGGCAAGGGCGGCGAGATGATCAAGCATATCGGCATCGATGCCCGTCGTGACCTTGAGCGTATCTTTGGCACCCAGGTCTTTTTGGAGCTCGACGTGAAGGTCAAGGCCGGCTGGCGCGATGACGAGGCGCAGATCCGCCGCTTTGGCTATAACGCCGAAGATTAAGCCTCGGCGTTCATGGCTGGCTCTCGCACATATCGCACAAAAGTGCTCGTCCTCGACAAGACGAAGCTCAAGGAAACCGACCTGATCTTGACGATGCTCGACGAACGGGGGCGGCAGGTGCGTGCCGTGGCTAAGGGGGCACGTAAGCCTGGCGGGCGCCTGGCCGCACGCTGCGAGCTTTTCTGTACCGTCGATATGCTGCTCGCGCATGGACGGTCGCTCGACGTGGTTTCTCAGGCGGAGCTTATGGAGGCGCCGCTCGGTGCCGCTCCTGACTACGAGACGACCTGTGCCGCCAGCGCGATTGCCGAGGTTGCGCGCGTGTGCTCGTTCGAGGATGCCGAGGATCCATTTACCTTTGCCATCACGCAACGGGCGCTCACGCTTGTCGGCAGCGGGCTCGACTCGGCGCATATGGACCTGCTCGTGGCGGCCTTTGTCTTTAAATTGCTGTCGCACGTTGGTTATCGACCCGATTTCTCGGCATGCGTACTGTGCGGAGACCCCATGCTGTCGTATTTTTCGCCCCAGGCGGGTGGCCTCATGTGCGGCTCATGCGCGTCGAGCGTTCCGGGTGCCGAGTTGGTCTCAACCGGCGAGGTTGCATGGCTTCGCGCCCTCATGTCTATGACGTTCGATGAACTCATGGCCGAGCGAATCGATCCGCATACGGCTGCGTTTTTGCTGGGGCTTTCGCATGTTTGGGCCGCCACGCACACCGATCAGCGGCTCCGTGCGATGGAATTCATGTTGGGTCGGTGATGATGCGCAGGCGCGCGCCGCTTGTGGTAACATACCGACCTGTTGGTACCTCGACCTTGGATGTTCGCTCCACCGGCGGCTTCCCAGTCCGAGGCGAATAGAGTCGCCCGCGGGCGACGCGAAACGAAAGGTGAAACAATGACTGTTTCCAAAGAGCGCAAGGCGGAGCTGACCGCCCAGTTCGGTAACTCCCCGGTCGATACCGGTAACCCCAAGGTTCAGGTCGCCATTCTGTCCGAGCGCATCAAGGAGCTGACCGAGCACATGAAGTCCCACCAGAAGGACTTCCACACCCGTCGTGGCCTGCTCATGCTCGTCGGCCGTCGTCGTCGTCTTCTCTCCTACATCAAGAAGAACGACATCGTCGAGTACCGTGAGCTCATTAAGGCTCTGGGCATCCGCGACAACATCCAGTAAGGATTTGTACATGCTAAGAGCGTCCTGCGCAGCGGGGCGCTCTTTTTGTGTAAGGGCGTGAACAATCACGCTCTGAAGCGTGGCGGGGGCAGGGGGCCCGCGTCACATGAGAAGCCCGCAGGCAAGGGGCCTGTGGGGTAAAGGAGAACAATGACACTCGTATCCAAGACCTTTGAGCTGTACGGCAAGACCTACACCTTTGAGTCCGGCGAGCTTGCCAAGCAGGCCACCGGCGCTTGTCTGGTCAAGCAGGGTGACACCACGATGCTCGACACCGTGGTCGTCTCCAAGGAGCGCAAGAATTACGACTTCTTCCCGCTGACCGTCGACTTCAACGAGAAGATGTACGCTGCCGGCCGTATCCCGGGCGGCTACCTCAAGCGCGAGGGCCGTCCCAGCGAGAAGGCCACGCTCACGGCTCGTATGATCGACCGCCCGATTCGCCCGAGCTTCCCGGACGGCTTCCGCAACGAGGTCCACATCGTCGCCACCTCGCTCGTCGCCGACCAGGTTAACCCCTTCGACGTCATCAATGTCATGGGCGCCTCTTTGGCTATGACGCTCGGCGGCGTGCCCTTCGAGGGCCCGCTTGCCTGCGTGCGCATCGGCCGTAACGTGGAGACCGGCGAGTTTATCGTCAACCCCACCTATGAGGAGCGCGAGAACTCCGACCTGGACCTGGAGCTGGGCGGCTCTGCCGACTTCATCTCGATGGTCGAGGCCGGCGCCGAGGAGATCTCCGAGGACGACATGCTCGCCGCTATGAAGTTTGGTCAGGAGGCCCTCGCTGCCTTCTGTCAGGCCCAAGACGAGTTCGTCGCCGAGTGGGAGCAGGTCAACGGCGCTATCGTTAAGAAGGAGTACCCGCTCGACCAGCCCGTCGAGGAGGTCCAGGAGCGCATCTTCGCCCACTACGACGAGATGGCCGCTGCCCTGCGCGACGCCGACAAGCTTTCCCGCATCGGTAAGGTCGAGGCTCTGAAGGAGTCCATCCGCGCCGAGTTTACCGACGAGGAGCAGGTCGCCTGGGAGCGCGAGATCCCCGTGGCACTCAAGAAGCTCGAGAAGAAGGCCATGCGCACCATGGTCGTCGAGACCGGCGAGCGCGTCGACGGTCGTGCCGCCGACGAGATTCGTCCCATCATGGTGAAGGACAACTACCTGCCGCTCGTTCACGGTTCCGGCCTGTTCCAGCGTGGTCAGACCCAGGTGCTCTCCGTCCTGTCGCTCGGTATGCTCAACGAGGGCCAGCGTCTGGATACCATCGAGCCCACAGAGGGCAAGCGCTACATGCACCACTACAACTTCCCGCCGTTCTGCACCGGCGAGACCGGCCGCATGGGCAGCCCCAAGCGCCGCGAGATCGGCCACGGCAACCTGGCCGAGCGCGCTCTGCTCCCGGTGCTCCCCGACGAGAACGAGTTCCCCTACGCCATCCGCGTGGTCTCCGAGGTCATGGAGTCCAACGGCTCCTCTTCGATGGCTTCGACCTGCGGCTCCACGCTCGCCCTTATGGACGGCGGCGTGCCCATTAAGCGCCCGGTCTCCGGTATCGCCATGGGCCTGATCCAGGAGGAAGGCAAGACCGTGGTCCTGTCCGACATCCAGGGTCTCGAGGACTTCCTGGGCGACATGGACTTTAAGGTCACTGGCACCACCGAGGGCATCACCGCCCTGCAGATGGACAATAAGGCCACCGGCCTCACCTTCGACATTTTGGCCCGCGCCCTGCAGCAGGCCAAGGAGGGTCGCGCTTTCATTCTGCAGAAGATGCTCGATGTGATCCCCGAGCCGCGTCATACCACGCGCAGCACCGCTCCGCGTATCGTCTCCATCCAGGTTCCGACCGATAAGATCCGCGACGTCATCGGTTCCGGCGGCAAGGTCATCCGTGGCATCCAGGACGAGACCGGCGCTTCGGTCGACATCCAGGAGGACGGCACCGTCTTTGTCGGCGGCACCGGCGAGTCCGTCGACCAGGCCGTCGAGCGCATCAAGCTCATCATCAAGGTTCCCGAGCCGGGCGAGGAGTACACCGGTCGCGTGGTCTCCATCCAACCGTTCGGTGCCTTCGTGAACCTGCTGCCCGGTAAGGACGGCCTGCTGCACATCTCCCGCGTCGCCAAGGGCCGCGTGGAGAAGGTCGAGGACGTCCTCAACGTGGGCGACGAGGTCAAGGTCGTCGTTATCGAGGTCGACGATCGCGGCAAGATCTCGCTCGATCGTCTGGATAAGCCCGAGGCCCCGGCTCGCGCCGAGGGTGCTTCCGAGGGCGACGGCGAGCACTTCCAGCGTCGTGAGCGTCCGCGTCGCGAGCGCTCCGAGCGCAGCGACCGTCCGCGCCGCCCCGGCGACAATGGAGGCCGCAAGCCCCGCCGTCACCACGACGCCGAGTAACAGCCGCACATAAGCAGCTCAATAAGGGCGACTCCAGACAGGGGTCGCCCTTTTTCTTGCGCCCGGGAGGGCCGCATATGAAGTTTCCTGCTCTACAGTCCTGCGCAAGACGGAAAGCACATTAAGTGCTTTCCTTTGCGTGCGGAACTCGCGATAAACTTCATATGCGGCCCTCCCGGGCGCAAGAAAAAGGGCTGGTTAGTGCCGCTCGCTATTTAAGTTGGACAGTCTAATCAGTAGTCAGATTTCAGATCTGTAGATATCTGCAACAGCATTTTCCCAGATAAAACCGACCAAAATAAACCTATCCCATATTGGCAGGTCAGGGCTCAGCGGCCCCGGCACGGGCTAAGTTTATCGCGAGTTCCGCACGAACAGGAGGCCACTTAATGTGGCCTCCGTCGTGAGCAGGACTGTAGAGCAGGAAACTTAGCCCGTGCCGGGGCCGCTGAGCCCTGACCGGCGGGATACACGGCTTCAGATGGGGCTTTGATGCATGGGTGGTCTGTTGTTGTGCAAATGGGTATCATACTGTGGTTATTGCATCGACTCAGTGATGCATGTTTGTACGTTCCCGGCGGTCGGTTTGCCAGAAGCGCCCCGCCGGTTGTTCCAGACCCGTTTCGAAGAAAGGAAACAACACTCACCTATGGCAGCTAAAAAATCATCTCCCTTGAAGATCATCCCGCTCGGCGGCCTAGATGGCATCGGCAAGAACATGACGGTCTTCGAGTGCGGCGACGACATGGTGCTCGTCGACGCTGGCCTCATGTTCCCCGACGACTCGCAGCCCGGTATCGATCTGGTACTCCCGGATTACACCTATGTTCTGGAGAACGAGGAAAAGCTCCGCGGCATCGTCGTCACTCACGGCCACGAGGACCACACCGGTTCGCTTCCGTACCTGCTGCAGGATCTCAACAACAAGGTGCCCATCTTCTCGAGCAAGCTGACGCTCGGCTTTATCGAGGGCAAGCTCTCCGAGTTCCGCATTCGTGCCCCCAAGTTCCGTGAGGTCAAGGGCGGCAGCCACGTCAATTTGGGTGGCATCTCGCTCGACTTCTTCTCGATGACGCACTCCATCCCGGGCGCTCTGGGCGTGTTTATCCGCACCAACCAGGGCACCGTTATGCACACCGGCGACTTTAAGCTCGACCAGACGCCCATCGACGGCGTTACGCCCGACTATGCCGCTATCAGCCGCTTTGCCAAGCAGGGCATCGACCTGTTGCTGTCCGACTCCACCAACGCCACGGTTCCGGGCTTTACCAAGTCCGAGGCCGAGGTTGGCCCCAATCTGCTGCATGCCATCAAGAATGCTCCGGGCCGCGTGTTCGTCGCGTCGTTCTCGAGCCACATCCATCGACTGCAGCAGATCTGCGACGCCGCCCGCAAGTGCGGCCGCAAGGTCGTCGTGACCGGTCGTTCCATGCTCACCAACACCCGCGTGGCGCGCGAGCTCGGTTATCTCAACATCGATGATGCCGATATCATCGATGCCTTCGATATTGACAACCTGCCCGACGACAAGATTGTCGTCATGTGCACCGGTTCGCAGGGCGAGCCTCTGTCGGCCCTTTCGCGCATGGCCAACGGCGAGCACAAGACGCTCTCCATCCATGAGGGCGATACCGTCATCCTCTCGGCAACACCGGTCCCCGGTAACGAGAAGGCCGTTCAGCAGGTCGTCAATAGCCTGGCCAAGCTTGGCTGCGACGTGTGGGATAAGAACCGCGCCCTCGTTCACGTCTCGGGTCACGGTAGCCAGGAGGAGCTCAAGCTCCTGATGGCCATGGCCAAGCCTACGTACTTTATGCCGGTCCACGGTGAGGCCGTGCATCTGCGCGCCCATGCTCAACTTGCACGCAAGATGGGCATCAAGGATGATCACATCTTTATCCTCGACAACGGAGATACGCTCGAGATGCGTGGCGGTATCGTCAAGCGCGGTACGCCCGTCGAGTCTGGCGTCGTCTACGTCGACGGACTGCGCATCGGCGATACCGACCCTATCGTTCTGCGCGATCGTCAGAAGCTTGCCAACGACGGTATGGTCACGGCTGTCGCTATCGTTTCGCTCAAGCACAAGAAGATCGAGGCCATCGAGTTCTCGGGCCGCGGTGTCTCCTTTGCCATCGACGACCAGTTCTCCGAGGACGCCTCGGCTTCCATCATGAAGACGATCGAGAAGGGCAAGTTCAGCTTTACGAGCAGCGGTTCCGATGCCATTCGCAAGGCCGTGCGCGACTCGCTCTCTAACTTTATCTGGAGCCGTACGCGCACCCGTCCGATGATCATCCCGGTCGTCATGGAGGTTTAGTTTGGCGCGCGGATCTGCACAAAACGCCAAAGGCAATAAAGCCAACAACCAACCGGCATCTGCTAAGGGTGCCGGTTCCCATCTTCGTGCCAATAAGGGCCACGAGGCCGAGTTCGACGATTTTGAGCCCCTGGTCGAGCCTTCG
>CAUAEH010000042.1 GCA_958427975.1 uncultured Collinsella sp.
CCGGTGATCACGTCGCGGCCGTTGACCTCGACGTCGAGCTCGTCCTTGAGCGGCACGGCGGAACCGACCTTGATCTTGATGTCCTCTGCCGTACGCTCGCCGATGGCCAAGTTGTAGGCATCGCGAACGTGCGTGAGGATGGCCTGATCGAACTCGTCACCGGCAATACGGATGGACTGCGAGACGACGATGCCGCCCATAGCGATAACGGCGACCTCGGTAGTACCGCCACCGATGTCGATGACCATGGAGCCGGTGGGTTCCTCGACGGGCAGGTCGGCGCCGATAGCGGCGGCCATGGGCTCTTCGATCAGATAGGCCTGGCGGGCGCCGGCCTGGATCGTGGCCTCAAAGACGGCACGCTTCTCGACCGACGTTACACCGGAGGGAACGCAGACGACAACGCGCGGACGCGGGGTCCACGGATAGCGCTTCTCGGACGCCTTGTCGATAAAGTAGCGGAGCATGGCCTCGGTAACATCGAAGTCGGCGATGACGCCGTCCTTCAGGGGACGAACGGCCACGATGTTGCCGGGCGTACGGCCGAGCATGCGCTTTGCCTCGATACCGACCGCCAGGATGCGCTCGTCGTTCTTGTCGATGGCGACAACAGAGGGCTCGCGAATGACGATGCCCTTGCCGCGCACGGAGACAAGCGTATTTGCGGTACCGAGGTCGATGGCAAGATCGCCCGCATAGCTACCGAAGAACATATCCATCAAAGAAAACAACGCAACTCCTGATGTGTTGGATGATTGCTGGAAAACTACTAGCTCATCATACTAGCGCAAGCCCGGCACCTCACTTGCGGTGAAGCGCCGGGCAAAGCTAAATCCCATAAGGTCACTACTGGTTGTCAGCAGCCGAGAAATCCATATCGAGCGAGGAAACGGCCCAGCCGATATGGTTGTCGGAGCGCACGAATTTGACGGTGTACTCCTGCTCGCCGCCCTTGGACAGCGATGCCTTCACCTTAGCGGTCGTCTCGGTCATGGACTGATCCATGCCCTCGACGGACACGGTGGCACCCTGCGGAATCGAAGAGATGATCATCGACTTGGCGTCCTCGGACAGGCTCGAGGCCAGGCAAGACTCGGCCTTTGCGGTGTCACCGTCGCCGGCAGCCTGGAACAGATCGGTAACGACAGACTCCTGAGACGGGAAGCCAAAGCCGCGCGTGTAGGCAAAGCCCAGACCGCCCGCGGCGATCAAAATGAGCAGAAGCAGCACGATGAAGACTTTGAGACCCGTGTGGCGATGGCGACGACGGACCTTGGCCTGCTTACGGTCCTGACGGTCCTGCTGGACCATCTCGGACTCGGACAGCGTAAAGAAGCCGGTGTCCGAGGGATCGGGCATAAACTGACCGGTCGCGCCCGTAGGATCGAGCGGGTCAACGGCAGGAGCGTCCATCGCGGGCGCCGGAGCCGTGGCCATAGCCGTCTGGGCAGACAGCGCGGCAAGCGAATCGTGCACGCGGGCAACCTCATCGGCCTGCTCGGAGGTGAGCTGGTAGATGCCATCGGCAGTGGCAGCGTTAAAGGCGTCGAGTGCGTCGGACGGACGGCCGGCGGCAGAAAGCGCCTGACCCATGCCGGCGTTGAGCGCACGCGTGTCGTCGCGGGGGCCGGCAAAGTCGATAGCCGTGCGGTAGGTCTCCACGGCATCCGCCGGACGGCCGAGCTTAATGAAGCAACGACCGAGCTCGCCGAGTGCAGCGGCAGGAGCCGGATTGGCGCCGTCGATGGCGGCCTGACGGAAGGCAGTACCCGCGTTGGCATAGTCGCCCGACTGGAACAGCGCGTTACCAAGGCCCAGATAGGCCTTGAACGGCGTGGCATAGGAAGCATCCTGCGTAGCAGCAGAGAACGCCTGAGCGGCCGTCGTGTAGTCGCCCACGGCGGCGAGCGCCTTGCCGCGGTTGGTGAGCAGTGCACCGCGCTTGCCGTAGGTGCCGTCGTTGAGGGCGGCGGCATAGGCCTCGGCGGCCTCGGCATACATGCCCAGGTGCATCAAGGCGTTACCACGAAGGTGATCGGCCTCGCCCATAATCTCATCGGGAGTTTTTGCCGCCCCAAGCATCTGGGCTGCAGCGGAAAAATCACCCGCGCGGTAAGCGGCGCGGCCCTGTTGGATCAGCTGGCTATTCAAGGAAGTCCCCTTTACTCGTGAACGATCTCGACATGGACGATCTCGTCGCCGGCACGCAGCTGCGAAATCACATCGAGACCCTCGACCGTGGTACCAAAGACGGTGTAACCGGAATCGAGGTTATGCTGGGCGCCCAGGCAGAAGTAGAACTGCGAACCCGCGGAATCGGGGTCCATGGAGCGTGCCATGGCAAGGGCACCATCGACATGGCTGTTGCGCGGATTGGTGGCAAACTCGCCCTTGATGCAGTAGCCGGGGCCACCGGTACCGGGCATGCCGTCGGGGCCCTCAAGACCGGCAGCGACGTCGGCGCCGGACATATCGCGGGTATTGGGATCGCCGCCCTGAATGACAAAACCGGGCACATAGCGATGGAACTTAAGGCCATCATAGAAACCCATCGTGGAAAGCTCGCAGAAGTTCGCGACATGAATGGGTGCGCCCTCACCGTCAAACTTGACCTTGATGGTACCCTTCGACGTCTCGATAACGGCGCACTCGTCGCCGGCAAGCTGATACTCGGGCGTGTAGAGCTCTTTCTTAAAACCAAACATGTGGTTCCTTCCTCGTGCGTTTAAAGCATATTTGTACGAATTGTAGCAATAAGCATGCGCTTACATCAATTGCGCACGTAGGTTATGCCGACTATGGCGAACTAATTTTAGGAACGCTGCTGCGGCTTCCAGGAGCCCACGTTGGCGTCGTACTGATTCAGCGCGCTGTTGCCGCCCTGTGCGATGGGCGCCAGGATCTCGCTTTGGTGGGAACTCATCGACTCGCCATCGGGAATGGCCAGCGAGATATCCCAGCTCTGGCAGATCACGTCGACGCGCTCGTACATCCACTCGGCAAGCTGCTTTAAGTGGGCGATGTCATCCGCATAGACCGTATCGTCCTGGTGCTTAAGGTTGTTGAGCTCATCTTGCGTCTTTTTGATCTGGTCGCGCAGGGCGTAGGCACTCTGCGACAACTCCTGGCGGGTGGACAGCGGCGTTCGAAGATAGCCGTTGTTAAAGGAATCGATGACCTCGCCGATCTGGTCCTCGTCACCGTAGGACACGATGGTCTGATACAGACCGTCGAGCCTGGTATAGAGCTGATCATCGGTAAGCACGGTTTCTTCCTGGACCACCTCGGCAGAATCGTCTTGCTTGGTATCGTCCTCAGTCGCCTCGCCCTTTTGGCGCGTAGGAAAGGTCGTCTGCGCGGCCTGGCCAAACTGGTCATAGAAGCCAGGCATGACACCCATGGGATCGGCCGTCACGAACCAATAGGCACCGCCGCAAACGACGGCAAGGACCGCGATGACGATGAGCGGCTTGGGAATATGACGCTTGTGCTTGTGATAGGCGTCCTCGTCGGGATGCACCTTGCGCTTGGGTTTTTGAGCATCGTCATGCAGGGAAACCGGCGTGGGAATATCGACCTTGGGGATACCGAAATCCTTATCGAAAGCCGGCAGCACGCAGGTCTCGTTAGGATCGGCGGCGTCCGAAAGCACCGCAGCGGCAGAGGCCGGCGCATGAGGCACCTCGGTATCGATCTGCTCTTGCGTTAGGCGCGGAAAGCCTGCCGTGCGGCCCGCTGCCAGGTCGGATGCGGCCGCGTCCTCGGAGAGGATACCCGGAGCGGGGCGTCCGCATTTGGGGCACGTACGATCATGCGGAGAAAGACGGGCACCGCAGCCCTCACAGAACACGAACTCGGTGTGCTCGGGACCATCGCCCGGACCCACATAGGCGTTGCAGTAGGGGCAGAACGAGGCGCCGTCCTCGATAGTCTTAAGGCAATGCGGGCAGATCACGGCATCCTCTTTTCGAAGCAATTCAAACAATCGAGGTTAGAGCATAACATCGCCACGGCCCCACAGGAACAAGGCACCAATTCAACATCGCCAGGGCGCGTAGTTACTTCTTCTTTTTGCTTGGCATCGAGACTTTGATGCCTTGGGCGGACTTGGTCACGCGAGAGCGCTTGGCTCCGGCACCCTTCTTGTTCTTGGGCTGGGCCTGGGCCACGCCCTCGAGTGCACGGGCCTCGGCCTCGCGAGCGGTGCGATCTTCGCGGCGCTGCGCCATGTCGGCGGCGACGCGCTTGGCAAAACGCTCGGCCGTCGAACCCGTCGAGCTCACCTTGCCGCCACCGCGACCCAGGTGAACGCGCACACCACGCCCAAAACCAGTTGCGGCATGACGACGACGCGGCTTGAGCGAATCCATCATCGTGGCGAGCTTAAAGAACACCGAGCAGGTAAAGATCACGATGACAGCCAAGATAACCATCTGGCCTATCGACAGGTTGGCAATAGAGAGCAGCTCCGGGAATCCGATAACGCCCACCAGGATGCCGGCGACTACAAACACAAAGAGCACCACACGTAAGGGCGTGAGAGGCTGCGAGATGCGCCAGATCAGGCTGACGCTCGCCGCGCAGGACGTAAGCAGGCACATCGTAGACAGCGTGAGCTGGCTAAAGCCAAACATGCGCGCCACAAAGATATCGAGCGCCGCAGCCATAATGACCGCAATCGACGCCGGCAGTGCACGCTTGAGTACGTTCGTCAAAAACGCACCCTTCACGCGAGCATTGTTGGGCTCCAGGCCCAACACAAAGCCCGGCGCGCCGATGCAGAAGAAGTTGATGAGTGTCATCTGGATGGGCTCGAAGGGGTACGGCGGCAGCGCGATGCACAGCGCCGCCAGGCCCATCGAGAACAGCGTCTTGGTCAGGAACAGCGACGCCGAACGCTGCAGGTTGTTGATGGAGCGACGGCCCTCGGCCACCACGGCGGGCATCGAGGCAAAATCGTTGTCGACGAGTACGATCTCGGCCACGTTGCGCGCGGCATCGGAGCCGGCCGCCATGGCCACGGAACAGTCGGCCTCCTTAAGCGCCAGCACGTCGTTGACGCCGTCGCCCGTCATGGCCACGGTGTGCTCGCGGCGCTTGAGCGCCTGCACGAGCTCGCGCTTCTGCTGCGGGGTCACACGACCAAAGACATGGTAGCGGTCCACTGCGGCATCGAGCTTGGCCGGCGTATCGAGCGTCGTGGCGTCCACATAAGCGTCCGCCCCCGGCACGCCCACCACGCGCGCGATCGACGACACCGTACGCGGGTCGTCGCCACTAATCACGTTGAGGGTCACGCCCTGCTCGTTAAAGTAGCCGATGGTCTCGGCCGCCGAGGTACGGATCTCGTCGCGGATGGTCACAAAGCCCACGGGCTCGGCCTCGCCCACCATATCGCCATCGGGCGTAAAGCCGTCCACGCGCGCCACCACGAGCACGCGGCAGGTATCGGCAAGCTCGGCCACCCGGTTCTCGACCTGGGCAAACGCACGATCAGAGAGCACAAACTGCGCGGCGCCCATCACATAGGAGCCCTGCGCAAACGAAGCACCACTCCATTTTTTAGACGACGAGAACGGAATGACCGACAGCGGCTCAGACACCTCGACCGGGCGATCGGCGTAATAGTTGAGCAGCGCCTGGCAGGTCTCGTTGGCATCGGCCGAAGTCGCACGCGCGACGTTAGCCAGCGCAAAATCGAGCACCGTGGTATCGACGGGAACGGCCGCCTCGTCCGAGCCGGCGCCTAGGCTCACGCCCTCAACCGGCAGCGGATACGTGCCCTCGACCTCCATACGACCCGACGTGATAGTGCCCGTCTTGTCCAGGCACAGCACGTCGACGCGAGCGAGCGTCTCGATGCAGTAGAGCTGCTGTGCCAGCACCTTGCGGCGGGCCAGGCGCACCGTGGCGATGGCGAGCACCGACGAGGTCAGCAGCACCAGGCCCTGCGGGATCATGCCCAGCAGGGCGCCCACCGTGGACAGCAGCGCCGACGAAGGCACATGACCAGCCAACAGCTCGGAGAAGCACCATGAAAGCGCACTATCGCCCGGGGTTCCCACGGCATCCCACAGCTCGCTCACACTCGAGGCAAACAACGCCAAACCGAGCGGGATCATGATGATGCTCGCAAAGCGCACGATAGCGTTAAGCACGTTCATGATCTCGGAATTGACCTTTTTGACGTACTTGGCCTCGTTATTAATTTTAGCCACGTAGTTGTCGGCGGCGACATGGATCACGCGGGCGCGCAGCAGGCCCGAGTCGATAAAACTGCCGCTCATGAGCTCGGAGCCGGGCTGCTTTTTGATGAGATCGCTCTCGCCCGTCAGCAGGCTCTCGTTCACGAGCGCCTCGCCCGAAACCACCACGGCGTCAGCGGGAATCTGGTCGCCGCGCCCCAGGCGGATGATGTCGTCGAGCACGATCTGGTCCAGGTCGAGCTCCACCTCGGCGCCGTCGCGCACCGCAATGGCCTTCTTGGAGGTCAGCAGCGTGAGCTTATCGACCATCTTCTTGGACCGCATGGATTGAATGACGCCAATAGCGGTATTGAGGAACACCACAAACAGGAACGTCAGGTTCTTAAACGAACCGGTCAAAATGACCAGGAACGCCAAGATCACGTTGATCAAATTGAACAGCGTGCAGAGGTTCTCGATGATGAGCTCTTTGACCGACTTGGTCTTGAGCTCCATGTTGCGGTTGATCTTACCGGCGGCGATGCGCTCCTCGACCTCGGCGGTCGAGAGTCCGCGCTCGATATCCGTTGCTGTCATACCACGTCCCATCACGTCGCGTCGGTATAAGAAAAACCGCCCGGACCATGCGAGGTTCGGACGGTCTTACGTTCGATGGCGCCCCATGTTGGATTCGAACCAACGGCCTTCTGCTCCGGAGGCAGACGCTCTAATCCCCTGAGCTAATAGGGCCAACGGTTGGCATTATACCCAAGTGCACCACGGGCTATCAAAATAAAAGAAAAAGCTTTGCAATTACGTGGGAGACGCGGCGCAACGGCCCACTTTAGAAGGCAAAAGCGAGTCAGATAGTATAAACTCTCATGCACCATATATACACGGCTCGCGATGCGGGCCGTTTTTGCAAGGGTTATCCATCGAGGTGAGAGGCACACCATGATTGCAATTCTAAAGCAAAGCGCCAGCGACGAGGCCGTCGGCCATATCGTCAGCTGGATTGAGAAAAAAGGCCTGAAGACCGATGTCTCGCGCGGCGAGAACGAGACCATCATCGGCCTGGTGGGCGATACGACCAAGATCGACCCGTTCCTGCTCGAGTCCATGGACGTCGTCGAGCGCGTGCAGCGCGTCTCCGAGCCGTTCAAACGCGCCAACCGCAAGTTCCACCCCGAGGACTCCGTCATCGACTGCGGTCACGGCGTCAAGATAGGCGGCGACCAGTTCCAGGTCATCGCCGGTCCCTGCTCCGTCGAGGGCGAGAACCTCATCCGCATCGCACGCCGCGTGAAGGCCGCCGGCGCCACGATGCTGCGCGGCGGCGCCTACAAGCCCCGCACCTCCCCCTACGCCTACCAGGGCATGGGCCCCGCCGGCCTTGACCTGCTGTGCGAGGCCTCGGCCGAGCTCGACATGCCGATCGTCACCGAGATCATGGACCCGCGCGACGTGCAGGTCTTCTTGGACAAGAAGATTGACGTCATGCAGATCGGCGCCCGCAACGCCCAGAACTTCCCCCTGCTCAAGGAGGTCGGCAAGACCCAGACCCCGATTCTGCTCAAGCGCGGCATGTCCGGCACGATCGACGAGCTGCTCATGGCAGCCGAGTACATCATGAGCGAGGGCAACGACAACGTTATCCTGTGCGAGCGCGGCATCCGCACCTTCGAGACCCGCACCCGCAACACCTTCGACCTCAACGCCGTGCCGGTGCTGCACCACTTGTCGCACCTGCCTGTCGTTGCCGACCCCAGCCACGCCACCGGCTACACCCGCTACGTTGAACCCATGGCACTCGCCGCGACCGCCTGCGGTGCCAACGGCCTGGAGATCGAGGTCCACGACGAGCCGAGCCGCGCCTGGTCCGACGGCGCCCAGGCCCTCACCCCCGATCAGTTCGACGACACCATGCGCCGCATCCGAGCCATCCGCGAGGTTGTCTGCCAAGAGACCATGGAGTAGCCCATGGGTACGGTGAGAAACGCGCGCGTTAACCAGGGCGGCCCTAAGTGCGCCGGCATCGTCGGCCTTGGTCTCATCGGCGGCAGTTTTGCCCGCGGCTATGCGCAGGCGGGCGTCCGCGTGCTGGCCTGGGACCCCGATGACGATGTCATGACGGCCGCCAGCATGGGCACTGTCGCCGGAGAGCTCAACGACAAGACACTCGGCGAATGCGACATCATCGTCCTTGCCTGCTATCCCGAGGCATGCATCGAGTGGCTCGAGGCGCATGCCCAGGCACTCGCCGACGCCACCGATACCGAGGCCATCATGGGTCCCGTGGTAATCGACACGGTGGGCGTCAAGGGCATCGTGTGCGAACGCGCCTTTGAGCTTGCCCGCGAGCACGGCTTTTACTTTGTGGGCGCGCACCCCATGGCGGGCACGCAGTACTCGGGCTATGCGCACTCCCGCGCCGACCTGTTCCAGGGCGCGCCACTCGTGCTCGTGCCGCCCGCGGTGGACGATGCACTCAAACTGGAGCTTTTGGGCCAGGTGCGCGAGATGGTGCGCCCCTTGGGCTTTGGCAAGTTCAGCGTGACCAGCGCCGCCGAGCACGACCGCGTCATCGCCTTCACGAGCCAGCTTGCGCACGTGGTGTCCAACGCCTACGTAAAGAGCCCGACCGCCCAGGTCCACCACGGCTTTTCGGCCGGTAGCTACCGCGATCTCACCCGCGTGGCGCACCTCAACCCGCAAATGTGGTCCGAGCTCATGATCGACGACGCCGACGCGCTCGCCTTCGAGATCGACCACCTGATCGACTCGCTCGGCGCCTACAGCCGTGCGCTCAAGGACCGCGACCAGCGCTATCTGGAGAATCTCCTTGCCGAGGGCGACCGCATTAAGCGCGCACTCGACGACGAGGCCTCCCACTAGACCACCTATCACGCCAGGTCGAAAGGACCGAAGCTTATGGCGATTACCATCGATATCGACACTGCACGCCCCTACCAGGTGCATGTTGGCACGTTTTTGCTGGAGCAGGCGGGACCGCTTGTGCGCGCCACTGCCGGCGGCACCAAGGCCGTCATCGTGACGGACACCAACGTGGGCCCGCTCTACCAGATGCCCGTTAAGCAGAGCCTGGAGGCGTCAGGCTACGAGGCGAGCATCTGCACCTTCGAGGCCGGCGAAGCCCATAAGCGCGCCGAGACCTACGTTGCCATTTTGGAGTTTGTGGCCGAGCACGAGCTTTCGCGCTCCGACGTGATCGTGGCGCTCGGCGGCGGCGTCGTGGGCGACGTGGCCGGCTTTGTGGCCGCCACGTACATGCGCGGCTGCAAGTTTGTGCAGATTCCGACGAGCCTGCTCGCCATGGTGGATTCGTCGGTGGGCGGCAAGACCGCCATCGACCTGGCTGCAGGCAAGAACTTGGCCGGCGCCTTTTGGCAGCCGAGCGTGGTTATCGCCGACGTGGGGTGCCTGGCCACCCTCACACCCGAGCAGTTCGCCGACGGTTGCGGCGAGGTCATCAAGCATGCCGTGATCGCCGACCCCGAGCTTTTCGCCGAGCTGGAGAAGACCCCGCTCACGCTGGAGCTGCTCAACCACGATGTGGCCCGCGTAGCGCTCATCATCGCCCGCAATATCGACATCAAGCGCGCCGTGGTCGTCGCCGACGAGCGCGAAACCAACCAACGCAAGCTCCTCAACTTTGGACACAGCGCCGGACACGCCGTCGAGGCCTGCGAGCACTTTGAACTCGGACACGGCAACTGCGTGTCGATCGGCATGGGCATCATCACGCGCGCCGCGGCCCTGCACGGCGTCTGCGACGCCGAGCTGCCCGGACGTATTGAGGAGCTTTGTGCACGCCACGGTCTCAAGACCCGCTGTGAGCTTTCCGCCGACTCCATCTTTGCCGAGGCGCTCCACGACAAGAAGCGCGCCGGCGAAACCATCGACCTGGTGATTCCGCACGGCATTGGCCGTTGCAGCATCGACCGCACGCCGCTTTCCACATTCCACGAACTCATTGCCGAGGGCCTCGGCCAGAAGGGAGAGGCATCCTCATGCTAGCCCGCATCACCCCGTCCCCGCTTAAGGGCACCGTTCCCGCCATCGCGTCCAAGTCGATGGCGCATCGCCTGATCATCTGCGCTGCGCTTGCCAACGGCGAGACACACGTCACCTGCAACACCACCTGCGCCGACATCGAGGCTACGGTGCGTTGCCTTACGGCACTGGGCGCTCGCATCGAGACCGTCGAGGATGGCTTCCAGGTCCATCCCACTATGAAGAGTATTGAGTTTGGCCTGCTCAAGGCACTTGCCGGCGGAACGCTTGACTGCGGCGAAAGCGGCTCCACGCTCCGCTTTATGTTGCCCGTCGCCTGCGCGCTGGGCGCAGAAGCAACTTTTGTGGGTCAGGGACGCTTGGGCGCCCGCCCGCTGTCCCCGCTCTCGGACGAGATTATCGCCGCCGGCTGCGACCTGCAGGGTCTGGGCGGTTTTCCGCTCAAGACAAGCGGCCGCATGCGCCCGGGCACCTTTGTGCTGCCGGGCAACGTGAGCTCGCAGTATATCTCGGGCCTGCTGCTGTCGGCCCCGCTGCTGGCCAAGCCCTCCTGCGTGCAGGTGACCGGCCTTATTGAGAGCCGCCCTTACATCAACCTGACGATCCAGGCCATGAAGGCCTTTGGCGTCGAGGTCAACGTCGAGCGTATTCCGGCCAAGGACGGCCAGCCCGAGGTCACGAACTTCCGCGTGAGCAGCGGCTCGTACCGCACGCCCGGCAGCGTAGCCGTCGAGGGCGACTGGTCCAACGCCGCCTTTTGGCTGTGCGCCGGCGCCATCGGCACCGACCCCATCACCGTCGAGGGCGTGTCGCTGAGCTCCGCACAGGGCGACCGCAACGTGCTTGCCGCGCTTTCGCGCTTTGGTGCCCGCATCGTGCGCTCCACCAACGCCGCCACCGTGCAGTCCGACAAGCTCGCCGGCTTTGAGATGAGCGCCCACGACATTCCCGACCTGGTACCCGTTATCTCGGCCGTGGCCTCGCTGGCTCAGGGCCGCACGTTCATCCGTGACTGTGCGCGCCTGCGCATCAAGGAATCTGACCGTCTGGTCACCACCACCCGCGAGCTCACCGCGCTGGGCGCACAGGTGCGCATCGCCGGTGACGACCTCATCATCAAGGGTGTCGATGCCTTCACCGGCGGCGAGGTCGATTCGCACAACGACCACCGCATCGCCATGATGGCCGCCATCGCTGCGAGCCGTGCCACCGGCGAGGTCGTGATCCACGGCGCCGAGGCCGTCAACAAGTCCTATCCCGATTTCTTCGACCACTACCGCCTGCTGGGCGGCAAAATCACACTCGAGGAGGAATAGCATGTCCTCGACCTTTGGCAACGTCTTGCACTTAAGCATCTTCGGCCAATCGCACTCCCCCGCTATCGGCTGCTCGCTCGATGGCATCCCGGCGGGCATCGCCGTGGACCAGGAGGAGCTGCAGGCCTTCCTCGACCGTCGCGCCCCCGGACGCGACGAGACCGCGACCAAACGACGCGAGGCTGACGCAGCCCACATCATCGCCGGTGTTGTCGATGGACATACCACCGGCGCGCCCATCGCCGCGATTATCGAGAACACCAACACGCGCTCCAAGGATTACTCCGAGCTGCGCCGCAAACCCCGCCCCGGGCACGCAGATTTCCCTGCGCGCGTGAAGTATCACAACATGCACGACGTCGCCGGCGGCGGACACTTCTCCGGTCGTCTGACGGCTCCCTTGTGCATCGCCGGCGGCATTGCGCTGCAGGCACTTGAGGCCCACGGCATTCAGGTCATGGCGCACGTCGCGCAAATCGGCGGCATCTCCGACCTGCCGATGGACGATATGGTCTATCGCGAGGCCGACCGCAAGGCGATCCTTACGAACGACCTGCCGTGCATTGACGCCGCCGCAGCCGGCCGCATGCGCGAGGAGATCCTAGCCGCGCGCGACGAACTCGACAGCATCGGCGGCATCGTGGAGTGCGGCATTTACGGGCTTCCCGCGGGCATCGGCGACCCCATGTTCGACGGTATCGAGAACCGCATCGCACAGATCGCCTTTGGCATCCCCGCCGTAAAGGGCGTGGAGTTTGGCATGGGCTTTGCCGTCGCCGCCATGCGCGGCAGCGAGAACAACGATCCGTATCGCATCGATGCAGAGTCGGGCGAGATCGAGGTTGAATCCAACAACGCCGGCGGCATCCTGGGCGGTATTTCGACCGGCGCGCCCGTCATGTGGCGCATGGCCGTAAAGCCGACGCCCTCAATTGGCCGCGAGCAGCAGACCGTAGACATGGACGCCATGGAAAATGCCGAGCTCTCGGTCCACGGCCGTCACGATCCCTGCATCGTCCCGCGCGCCGTCCCCGTAGCCGAGGCAGCCGCCGCTCTCGCAATTTGGGACGCTCTCCTAGAGGACGCCGCCCAGCGCTAACCCGACTCACCTGGATTGACTGTCAACTCAGCCATTACGCGAAAGGGGCCTCCATGGACCTTGCCGATATTCGCCAAGCCATCGATGGCATCGACACCACGCTCCTCAACAGCTTTGTCGAGCGCATGGACATTGCCACCGAGGTCGCCAAATCAAAAATCGAGATGGGCCAGGCCGTCTTCGACCCCGCCCGTGAGCGCTCCAAGCTCAACAACCTCGCCAGCCGCGCGCCCGAGCGCTACGAGGCGCAGACCATCACCCTGTTCCGTCTCCTCATGAGTATGAGCAAGGCCGAACAGCAGCGTTACATCAACGAGCTCAAGGGCATCAACGTCTCGCAAAAGGCCCACGCCACGGCCGTAGCCTTCGACACGCCCTTCCCCCAGACTGCCAGCGTCGCCTGCCAGGGCGTGGAAGGTGCCTATAGCCAGATCGCCGCGTGCAAGCTCTTCGACGTACCCGACATCGCGTTTTTCGAGACCTTCGAAGGCGTTATGCGCGCTGTGCGCGACGGCTTCTGCGAGTTTGGTGTGCTGCCCATCGAGAACTCCACCGCCGGCTCGGTCAACGCCGTCTACGACCTGCTCGCCCAGTTCGACTTCCACATCGTGCGCTCGCTTCGCCTCAAGATCGACCACAACTTGCTCGTCAAGCCCGACACCAAACTCGCCGACGTGCGCGAGGTCTACAGCCACGGCCAAGCCATTGCCCAGTGCGCCGGCTTTATCGAGGGCCACGGCCTGCATGCCACCAAATACCCCAACACCGCCATGTCGGCCGAGATGGTCGCCAACTCCGAGCGCACCGACGTCGCCGCTATCGCCTCGCGCAGCTGTGCGGCGCTCTACGGCTTGGAGGTACTGGAGCCCAACATCCAGGACTCCGACAACAACTACACACGCTTTGTCGTCATCAGCCGTGAGCCGCGCGTCTATCCCGGTGCCAACCGTACCTCGCTCATGATCACCACGGCCAATGAGCCGGGCGCCCTCTACCGCGTGCTCGAGCGCTTCTATGCGCTCAACATCAACCTCATCAAGCTCGAGAGCCGTCCCATCCCCGGGCGCGATTTTGAGTTTATGTTCTACTTCGATCTGGACTGCCCCTTTGGCAGCAAGGCCCTCGACGACCTGCTCGATTCGATCGACGACGTGTGTGAGAGCTTCACCTACTTTGGCAGCTACACGGAGGTGCTCTAGATGACCGATACCGCCGCAACCCGCCCCTACGGCGTACTGGGCCGCGTGCTGGGCCACAGCTACACCCCGACCATCTACAAGGAGCTCGCTGGGCTCGAGTACGTGCGATTTGAGCGCGAGCCCGAGGACCTCGCGGCCTTTATGACGGGCGACGAATGGGAGGGTACCAACGTGACCATCCCCTACAAGCGCGCCGTCATGGAGTACCTGGACGAGCTGAGTCCCCTGGCCGAGCGCATGGGCAACGTCAACACCATCACACGCCTACCTGGCGGTCGCCTGCGCGGCGACAACACCGACTACTTTGGTTTTCAGTGCCTTGTCGAGGAGCTGGGGCTTGAGGTCGCCGGCAAGAAGGCTCTCGTGCTCGGAGCCACTGGCGGCGCGGGAACTACGGCCAGCATGGTACTCGGCGACCTAGGTGCCATCGTCGTGCCTGTGGGCCGCACGAGCGAGGTCAACTACGATAACATCGCACAGCAATCCGATGCCGCGTTGCTCGTCAACTGCACGCCCGCCGGCATGTTCCCCCACTGCCCCGACGCCCCCTGCACGCTCGAAGGACTTGACGCGCTCGAGGGCGTTATCGACTTTGTCTACAACCCCGCCCGCACGGGTCTGATGCTCGAGGCCGAGCGCCGCGGCATCCCCTGCATCGGCGGCCTGCTTATGCTTGTGGCACAGGCGGCACAGGCCGTTGAGCGCTACACCGGCCATGTCACCCCGCGCGAGCGCATCTTGGACGTAACGGAGCGTCTGTCCCGCCGTGAGCAAAACATTGCCCTGATCGGCATGCCGGGTTCGGGCAAGACCCGCGTGGGTGAGCAGATTGCCCTGCGCACGGGACGAGAGCACATCGACCTGGACCGCGCCCTCGAGGAGCGCCTGGGCATGCCCTGCGCCGACTATATCGTCGAACGCGGCGAGGCGACCTTCCGCGAGCAGGAGACGGCGGCGCTGGCCGACATCTCCAAGCGCAGCGGCCTGGTACTCTCCACCGGCGGCGGCGTGGTCACGCGGGACGAGAACTATCCGCTGCTGCACCAGAACAGCCAGATCGTGATGCTCAACCGCAAGCTCGAAGAGCTCGCCCACAAGGGCCGCCCCATCACCGCCCGCGACGGTATCGACAAGCTTGCCGAGCAGCGCATGCCGCGCTACCGCGCATGGGCCGACTACATCATCGACTCGCGCGACTGCGCCGCCAACACCGCCCAAGCCCTCCTCGACACCCTCCCACCCGCTCTCTAACCAAAACCACCACAAAGGGGACAGGCACCTTTGTGGTGGTTTTCCAACCGCAAAGGAAGCAACCATGAAAGCACTCGTCATCAACGGCCCAAACCTCAACATGCTCGGCATTCGCGAGCCGGGCATCTATGGCAGCGACAACTACGACCGCTTAGTGCAGATCTGCCAGGAGGCCGGCGCCGCACAGGGCTTTGATGAGGTCGAGGTCTTCCAGTCCAACCACGAGGGCAGCATCGTCGACAAGATCCAGGAGGCATACGGCAAGGTCGACGGCATCGTCATCAACCCGGCGGCTTACACGCACACGAGTGTGGCGATCCTGGACGCCCTCAAGGCCGTCGCCATCCCCGCTGTCGAGGTCCACATCAGCGCCGTCGAGACCCGCGAGGACTTCCGCCAGGTAAGCTACGCCCGCCTGGCCTGCTTTGCCACCATCACCGGCGAAGGCCTCCAGGGCTACGCCCATGCGTTGGAGCTGCTGAGGGAACGTCTCGAAAAGTAGCCTCGCGAGCAAATCCATCAACGCGATTCACACGCTAATAATGCCAGTGCCGCCAGCAGCAACCTCGCTACTGGCGGCACTTTATTACTGGCATATAATCATTGCAGTCACACAACGTCTGGAGACGCGCATGTTAAGCATCCATCTGGGGGATTACCCCGGTTCCATCTACGATACCGAAACCTATTTTAGGAACTCATACTTGGACTCATGGTTCGAAGACCCTATGGCCGCACAGATTATTAAAAGCGTGGACGGATCAGAGCTCATCGGTCCCCACAACATCGTAAGCAAACAGCTGGGCTCGATCACCCCACTCGAACTGTCCGGCGGCGTTAAGACGCTGCTGCTGGTGCGCAATCTCCCAAATATGGTGTTCAACGCATCTACCTGCGGAGACAACTGTGCCCGCTGGCTACTCAAGATCGGCAAAGAGCAGGATGTGCTGGTGACCTTATACCACATCATGAAATTCCCCTGGAAGAGCTTTGAAATCCGCATTGAAAACGATGGCCGCATCGTCAGAAACATGCAGGAGTTTGTCGGCGCCACGAATGACTTTTTGGATGTTGATGAGTAATGAAGGGAACGCATACCGTTGTCGTAGAGCGTGCAAAGGTCAAATACACACTCACGTTTAAGCGCAATATTTCCTTTATACGCGGCAACAGCGGCACGGGTAAAACGACGCTCATCTCGATGATTCGCGACTACAACGACCGAGGACCGGAAAGCGGCGTTGCACTCAGTTGCGACGTGCCTTGCGAAACGCTTTCCGGCAGACGCTGGGAGCGCGAGCTATCGATCATCGAAGATTCAATCGTCTTTCTAGATGAGGGTAACGAGTTTATCTACTCAAAGGACTTCGCCAAAGCCGTCAACGGCTCGTCCAACTATTTTGTTCTGATATCTCGTCGCGATGCCAACGAGCTCCCCTACAGCGTTGATGAGATCCTGAAGCTAGTCAACACGACAAGTAAAACAATCAATGGCCGCAAGAGCGACAGGCGCTTCTACTCGGTGACCAAGCCGCTATATGACCACACGGCAAGTATGCTGTATCAGGATCTAAATGTTGGATTCGAGGTACCCGACGCCGTAGTTGTCGAGGATAGCAAATCTGGCTATCAATTCTACGACGCTCTTTGCAACCGGCTCAGGATCCCCTGCTATACCGCCACCGGCGTAGCAAATCTAAAGCGGACAATTCACGAATGCCCCGAGCAAAACGTTCTTGCCATTGGAGACGGCGCAGCGTTTGGTCCCTACATCGAAAAGGTGCTCGGACAGCGCGTTTACAAGAACGTTCGCTTGTTCCTCCCGGAATCATTTGAGTGGACACTTCTGCAATCTGGCCTCATCCCCAACAACGACATTCCAAAAATCCTCAAGGATCCTTCGAGCTATATCGAAAGCCGAGACTACCTAAGCTGGGAGCGATTCTTCACCGACGTATTGATCAAATACTCGGCAGACACTCGCTACGCCTACAGAAAGGCAAAGCTCAATGAGCAGTACCTGAGGCCGCAGGCGATGAATGCAGTTGCAAACGTCTTGCCCGAGTGCCTGAAGGCAGACTAGATACAGCGGGGAGGGCCAAGTTGGTCCTCCCCGCTTTTGTTACGCCTTCTTGATCACGTACGCCAATCCAATATCGCAGGCACAGCGTACGATTGACGCGAAGAACCACGATGCTGGCAGCGTCATAAGCAGAGGCTTGCTCACGCTCGGCTCCAGCCCCCTTTGGCGCGCCGTATAACCAATCCACATCAGCAGCACAATAGCAGCTCACGCCACGGCTTCGGCCTAAACGTATACCCGGCAAGAACAAAGAACACCGGCATGTGAAAAAGCCCAGACCACCAATGAACTGCCTCCCATTTCTTGGACATGAGAAATGGGAGGCTTTCTTTATGCG
>CAUAEH010000043.1 GCA_958427975.1 uncultured Collinsella sp.
CGGTCCCACCGCGCGATCGGCGACATCGTGACCGCCGGTGACGTGATTGGCTATGCGGACGATACGCCCATGGTCACGCAGATTGACGGCTGCTTGCGCGGTCTTTTGGCCGACGGCGTTCAGGTGACCGAGGGCTTTAAATGTGCCGACGTCGACCCGCGCGGCGATGCCAGCTATATCAACTATATTTCGGACAAGGCGACGTCGGTCGGCGGCGGCGTGCTGGAGGCGCTCGCCATGCTCACCGGTGTATTCCAGGGATAGGAAATTGCAATGGAAAAGCTCGATGTGGTGAATGCTGCGCTTGGCGCTCTGAAGGCTGGCAAGACGTGCGAGCTGGTGGTAGTTGCCGGCACGGCAGGGTCATCGCCGCGCGGCGTGGGCGCCTGGATGGTCGTCTTTGCCGATGGCGGCCAAGCGGGTACCATCGGCGGCGGCAAGATCGAGCTCTTTGCGCTGGACGAGGCGCGCGAGCTGCTGGCCGCAGGGCAGTCGCGTCTGGTCCGCTACACCATGGGCGGCGAGAGCTCCGATACCGGCATGATCTGCGGCGGAGCCATCTGCCTGTGCTACCTGCATCTGGATGCGACTCGGGTACCGTTGTTCCAGGAAATAGCCGACGTCTTGGCCTATCGGCGCATCGGCGACTTCGTCATCGACTTTGAGCCGTTTATCGCGAGCGCGCTCGAGGGCGATGTGGCCGAGTACCATGGCGAGGAATCGCGCCGCACCATTGCGGGCTGCCCCGGGCTTTCGCTGGTGGAGGAGGGGAGTAAGGTCACCTACACCAACGCAGCCTCCGAGATTCCCGCGGCGCACATCGAGACGCTCTGCCCCGAGGGCCTGACCTATATCTTTGGCTGCGGCCACGTGGGCGCCGCGACGGCGCGGGTGCTCACGGCGGCGGGCTTTGCCGTCGTGGCTTGCGACGACCGCCCCGGCACGCTGACCCCCGATTGGGTGCCCGGTGTCTACGACCGTCGTCTGGTCGACTACAAGAACCTGAGCAAACAGTGCCCCATCGGTCCGCGCGACTTGGTGGTCGTGGCCACGGCGGGTCACAAATCCGATATCGACGTGGTGATTCAGGCGATGCGCGCCAAACCCGCCTACCTGGGCTGCTTGGGCTCGCGCCGTAAGACGGCCTTTGTGCGCGCCCGCCTGGAACAGGAGGGCTTTACGCAGGAGCAAATCAACGAGCTGCACCTGCCGATCGGAGTCGCCATCGAGGCCGAGGACCCTGAGGAGATCGCTATCTCCATCGCCGCCGAGATGATCCACCTGCGCCGCACCAAACTCGTCCCCCGCAAGCGCTAATCGCATCCCCACCAATAAGTTGCGGTGAAATAGTTCCTAGATAAGCCTAGCGGGCGGTCAGCCGGGAACTATTTCACCGCAACTGCTGTTTGACCCCGGGGGATGCAGGATTACGGGTCAAAATGCTACCTGTGCCAGATACCCTATAATGTCCGCTCGTTGAGCGGCATGGTGCCGCTGCCTAGGGTATGGGAGGCGCAAATGGCAGAGTCGGCAGCAGGGGATGCCCTGTTCGAGCGTACGGGAAAAGTTTCGTTTGTGCAGGTATTGCCCCATGCACTGCAGCATGTGCTAGCGGCATTCGCGGGTATCGTCACGCCCGCTATCGTCATCGCGTCGGTCTGCGGCTTTACCCCTCAAGAGGAGGCCGCCGTCATCCAGGCATCGCTCGTCCTCTCGGCGCTCGACATTTTCCTTCAACAGTTCCCCATAAAAGGTGTCGTCGGTTCGGGCCTGCCCATCGTGATGGGCGCGAGCTTCACCTTCGTGCCGGCGCTCAAAGCGGTCGGTCTCGAGCTTGGCTTTGAGGCCGTGCTGGGCGCCCAGGTAATCGGTGGTGCGCTCGTCATGCTTTTCGGCTTGCTGTTTAGGCGCGTGAGTTTTCTGTTCCCGGCCCCGGTGCTCGGCACCGTCATCTTTGTCATTGGCCTGTCGCTGTGCCCGGTGGCAGTTGCCTCCATGGCGGGCGGGGAGGGCGCTGCCGATTTTGGCAGCGTCACCAACTGGGCCGTCGCGCTCGTGACGTTTGTCGTCACCTTTATGGCCGGCAACTACGGCAAGGGCGCGCTTAGGCTGGGCAGCATCCTGGCTGGTATCTGCGCGGGCTTTGTTTTGGCTGCGGTGTTGGGCATGGTCGATTTCTCGGCCATCGCGACTGCCAGCTGGTTCGCCCCGCCGGCCCTGGGCGCCCATCGCCTGGTGTTCGACCCGGCTGCGTGCGCCGTCGTGGGCGTTGTCGCCATTGTCAACGCCGTGCAGGTCATGGGCGAGTTTGCCGCCGTGTCATCCGCTGCGCTCGATACCCCTGCGACCGATAGCCAGATCTCGGGTGGCCTGATCGCCAACGGCCTGGTCGGTATGCTGTCGGGCTTTTTGGGCGGCGTCCCCACAGCAACCTTTGGTCAGAATGTGGGCATTATCGCCGAGAACAAGGTCGTCAACCGTATGGTCTTTACGCTCGCCGCCGCCATCTTACTCATCGCTGGACTGCTGCCCAAGTGCGCGGCAGTGCTCACGTCCATTCCGCAGCCAGTAATCGGCGGCGCCACGATCGGCGTGTTCGCGACCATCGGCATGAACGGCGTGGTCATGTTTGCCCGCCACGGCCTGTCTCAGCGCGATACCACGCTCATGGGTCTGTCTATCGCCTTTGGCACGGGCATTGAGCGCACGGCCGGCGCACTTGCTGGCGCTGGATTCCCCGCATGGGTCGGCACCGTCTTCGGCGGATCCTCCATTGCCGTCGCCGCACTTGTCGCCGTCGTCCTCAACCTGGTCCTGCCTCGCCAAAAATAACGCTCCATATATAAGTTGCGGTGAAATACGGACTGTTTAAGCCTGTTGAGCCGTCAAACAGTCCCTATTTCACCGCAACTTAATTAGGGTTGGCTGGATGCTGGGGCTTTATCCGGCAATGTTGCGCAACAACGTTTGGCAGTTCGCTCCTAGCATATGCTTAGAAGAGATTGCGCTCCGCCATGCACGTGGGCGCTCAAGCATGCCCGTCTTGAACGGGCATCGAACGAGGGGGAGCTTGGATGTTCTGCCGAAACTGTGGATCGAAAATCGAGGACGGAGCCCAGTTCTGCGCCGTATGCGGCGCATCCGTCGTACCAGATGATCAAGCGCAAACGGGAGGGGCGAACCCCTTGCCCGTTGATGTCGCAACACCTACCGGGTCGCAGCAAGTCGATATGGCGGCAGAGGCGGTCGCGTCCAGCCCCAAACGTTCCAAGAAGCCGTTCATCATCGCTGCCGTCGTGGTGGCTGCTCGCCGTGGGTGGCGGAGCCGGTTATTACTTTGGCGTCTATGCGCCGGAGCAGGCACGCGAAGCTGCCGAGCAAGAGGCCCTCGCCGCAAAGCACGCCGTGCGGTTTACGGTCTCGGCCGAGGGGTGGGACACATCGGCTGGCGCGAGCAGGCTGCCGCTGCACATCACCGGCAAGGAGGCGCGCGGCAAGAAGGTCGACGTCGTTCGCTATGTCGACAGCACGGGGGCGGGCGTCGAGCTCCGTCGCGGCAGCTATAAGGCCGAGGTCGCAACCTCGCCCATTGCAGCCGATGGCACCATCTATGCCGTGCCGGGCGAAAAGGTCGACGTCAAGGTTAGCAAGAAGGCGGAGGGCAAAAAGAGCATCGATGCCGGCAACGTTTCGCTCGCTCCGGTCGAGGCAACCGAGGTGACCGACGACGAGATTGCCGCCGCCAAGAAATATGCCGAGGAAGACGCGGGCGCCAGGAAGGCTGGCTTTTCCTTTGATGTCGATGCATTGGCCCAAGCGGCAACCAAGCGCCGCGATGACGCCGTAGCCGCCAAGCAAGCCGAGGAAGAAGCCAAGCGCCAGGCAGAAGAGGCAAGACAGGCAAGAACCATCGATACGGACTACTTCACTATGGTTCTTCCCGACTGGTTCCCTATTGATGATTACGAGGTCACCGAAAGTCAGGCATCCGGCTCATTTGCCAAGTGGTTCAGGGTTCATAGGACCGGTGCGGATCAAGATGACCACTCCGCGGATTTTACCATTATCGTGCACGATAACAGCTTGGGTGGTTTCGGGCCTGTTTTCTTTAGAGATCTAGGGAAAACGTCGGAAGGTTACTCAGTTTGGCTTTCAGGTGGATCGGCCCATCCGGTAGAAGGCTCATACAAGCTCGAGGCAGACGATGCTTTCGGCATGCCAGTGGAAGACTACGCCAACATCCTCGCCTCCTGCATCACGCTCAAGTAATCGGCACGCTCCAGCCAAAGCAATCTCCCAAGAAACGAGGGACTCCATCGAGAGTGGCTTTTCTCCCACTTTTGGCCTGCATCTTGGCCAAAAGTGGGAGATTATCCACTCTCGTGTGTTGTGCGTCCGATAATCCACTCTCGTGCGTCCGAAAATCCACTCTCGTTTCTCTATCACCATGGACCACCTAAGTTGCGGTGAAATACGGATTGTTTAAGCCTGTTAGGCCGCCAAACAGTCCCTATTTCACCGCAACTGCTTTTCGGGATCCATTTGTGCGGGGGAGTTGTGGAGTTGTGCAGGCAGACGAGGTTTTTCTGGAAATACGCACCCAATGCGCGTATAGTACCGATTGTTTTGTCGGCTCCTGCTGCGTCGAGTCCAAACCGCGAAATGCCATGAGCGGCGCGGATGCAGCCAGGAGGCACGAGGACAACCCATCGTGGCCACGCCCCGTGCTTAAAACCCCAAGAAGGAGTGAACAATGGCAGAAGAGAAGTATGTGCCGCGTCTGAAGACCAAGTACAACAACGAGGTCAAGCAGCAGCTTCAGGACAAGTTCCAGTACGAGAACGTCATGATGATCCCCAAGTTTGAGAAGATCGTCGTGAACATGGGTGTCGGCGAGGCCGCTACCGATTCCAAGGCCATCGACGGTGCCGTGCGCGACCTGCGCGCCATCACCGGCCAGCAGCCGATGATCACCCGTGCCCGCAAGTCCATCGCTACCTTCCGCCTGCGCGCTGGTATGCCGATCGGCTGCAAGGTTACCCTGCGTGGCGACCGTATGTGGGAGTTCTTCGATCGTCTGACCTCCGTCGCGATCCCCCGTATCCGCGACTTCCGCGGCATCTCCGCCAAGAGCTTCGACGGCCGTGGTAACTTCTCCATGGGCGTCACCGAGCAGCTCATCTTCCCCGAGATCGACTTCGATTCCGTCGATCACCAGCGTGGTATGGACATCACTTTCGTGACCACCGCCAACACCGATGAGGAGGCCAAGGCCCTTCTGGACGCCTTCGGTTTCCCGTTCAAGAAATAGGTTCACCTGCCCTATAAGCGCCGTTCCCACAAGGGGGCGGCGTTTGGGGCGAACAATACTCTATGTGAGGAGGATATAAGTGGCTAAGACATCGATGATCGTCAAGTGCAATCGCAAGCAGAAGTTCTCTACTCGTGAGTACACGCGCTGCCAGCGCTGCGGCCGTCCGCACTCTGTGTACCGCAAGTTCGGCCTGTGCCGTGTCTGCTTCCGTGAGCTTGCACTCAAGGGCGAGCTTCCCGGCGTTAAGAAGGCCAGCTGGTAAGTCACTACCAGCGTTTCAAGCATCCGTTTGGAACAGGGAAAACGCGCTAGTTAGGCTTTGCCGTTAAGGGCGGCGAAGAACCAAGAGCACGTGTTCATCAAGAACGAAGGAGAATCTGTATGAACCTTACAGACCCGATCGCAGATATGCTTACGCGCATCCGTAACGCTAACTCTGTGAACAAGGCCACGGTCTCCATGCCGAGCAGCAAGAAGCTCGTCGAGATCGCTCGTGTTCTGCACGAGGAGGGCTACATCGAGGGCTACGATGTCGAGGACACCGTTCCCCAGAAGACTCTGCACATCACGCTTAAGTATGGTCCCAAGAAGGCTAAGGTCATCAACGGCATCCGCCGCATTTCCAAGCCGGGCCTGCGTAAGTACACCGGCGTTGCCGACATGCCCCGCGTCCGCGGTGGCCTTGGTACCGCCATTATTTCCACCAGCCATGGCGTCATGACCGACCGCGATGCTCGCAAGCACAACGTCGGCGGCGAGATCATCGCTTACGTCTGGTAATTCGCTCGGTAGGTAGAAGGAAAGGAGATCACCGTGTCTCGTATCGGTAATAAGCCTGTCCAGATTCCCGCCGGAGTCGAAGTGGCAGTCAACGGCAACAACGTTGTCGTCAAGGGCCCCAAGGGCCAGCTCGAGCTCGATGTCTTTGAAAAGCTCGCTATCAACGTCGAGGACAAAGTCCTCACCGTTTCCCGTCCCGACGACGAGCGTGAGACCCGTGCCCGCCACGGCCTCACCCGCGCCCTCATCCACAACATGGTTGTTGGCGTTTCCGAGGGCTTCGAGAAGAAGCTCGAGCTCGCCGGCGTCGGTTACCGCGTGCAGCAGAAGGGCAAGAACCTCGAGTTCTCCCTGGGCTTCTCGCACCCCGTGATCGTCGAGGCTCCCGAGGGTATCACCTTCGAGGTTCCCGACAACACCCACGTGAACGTCAAGGGTATCAACAAGCAGCAGGTCGGTCAGATCGCCGCTGAGATCCGCGGTCATCGTCCTCCCGAGCCTTACAAGGGCAAGGGTATCCACTATGTTGGCGAGCATATCCGCCGCAAGCTGGGTAAGGCCGCCAAGTAGTCGTAACCGACTCACTCGCATAAGACCAGCACCCCGTCAGGTGCTGGCAAGATCAACCTTTTTAGGAGTTTACGTATGAACAAGCATAAGGCGAAGCTGGAAGGCCTCAAGCGTCGTCAGCGTCGTGTTCGCGGCAAGGTCTCGGGTACCGCCGAGCGTCCGCGTCTTCGCGTGACCCGTACTAACGCCAACATCTATGCCCAGATCATCGATGACAGCAAGGGCTCCAGCCTGACGCTCGTCTCTGCCTCGACCCTCGAGGCCGAGTTTAAGGGCACCCACACCTCGAACAAGGAGGCTGCGGAGAAGGTCGGTCAGCTCGTTGGCAAGCGCGCCATCGAGGCCGGCATCACCAAGGTCGCCTTCGATCGCGGTGGCCGTATCTACCATGGCCGCGTCAAGGCCCTCGCCGACGGTGCTCGTGCCGCCGGTCTCGAGTTCTAGGAGGTATGTAGCACATGGCTCGTAATCAGAAGCAGCAGCGCGAGGCCTCCGAGTTCGAGGAGCGCGTCGTTTACATCAACCGCGTGTCGAAGACCGTCAAGGGTGGTCGTCGCATGAGCCTCGTCGCTCTCGTCGTCGTTGGCGACGGCAAGGGCAACGTCGGCGTTGGCATGGGCAAGTCCGCTGAGGTGCCCCTGGCCATCTCCAAGGCGTCTCTCGATGCCAAGAAGAACATGTTCCACGTGCCGGTGACCGATCAGGGCACCATCCCGCACGAGGTTCTCGGTCACTTTGGTGCTGGCCGCATCATCATCAAGCCCGCTGTCGAGGGTACCGGCGTTATCGCCGGCGGCGCCGTGCGTCCCCTCTTTGAGCTTGCTGGCATCAAGAACGTCCTGTCCAAGTCCCTCGGTACCGACAACGGCCTCAACATCATCAAGGCTGCCGTCGAGGGCCTCAAGGAGCTCTCCAGCCCTGAGGACGTCGCGGCTCGCCGTGGCCTGACGGTCTCCGAGATGTTCGTCGGTAAGGAGAACTAAGCATGGCTGACACCATCAAGATCAAGCAGGTCCGCAGCACCAATGGTTGCAAGCAGGACCAGGTCCGTACTGTCCGTGCCCTCGGTCTCCACAGGATCCGCGAGGTTCGCGAGATTGCTGACAACGAGTCCGTCCGCGGCATGATCTTCAAGGTCAAGCACCTTGTCGAGATTGTAGAGGAGTAGCAAATGCAGCTTCACGATCTTACTCCCGCGCCCGGTTCCACCAAGAACCGCAAGCGCGTCGGCCGTGGCAATTCTTCGGGTCACGGCACCACTTCTGGCCGCGGCCAGAAGGGCCAGGGTTCCCGCTCTGGTGGCACCAAGGGTGCCGGCTTCGAGGGTGGCCAGACTCCGCTGGCTATGCGCCTACCCAAGCTTCCGGGCTTCCGCAACCCCCGTCGTATCGAGTACACCGCTGTCAACGTCGAGCGTCTCGAGCGTAAGTTCGAGGACGGCGCTGTGATCGACGGTGCCGCTCTTAAGGCCGCTCGCATCACCAAGAGCGAGTTCGAGCCCGTTAAGGTGCTCGGCAATGGTGAGCTCACCAAGAAGTTCACGGTCAAGGTCGACAAGGTCAGCGCCTCTGCGCAGGCCAAGATCGAGGCCGCCGGCGGAAAGGTCGAGCTGCCGTGCTAAATGGTCTTAAGAATGCTTTCCGCATCAAAGAACTGCGCGAAAAGATTCTTTTTACCATAGCTATGCTCGTCGTGTACCGCATTGGTGCGCACGTTCCTGTGCCCGGCATTCCCTTCCAGGGGATGCTGGGCCTTTTCTCGACCGGGAGCAACTCGGTCGCCGCAGGTGCTATGGCCCTCCTGAATCTTTTCTCTGGTGGCGCGTTGAGCTATGTCTCGGTGTTCTCTTTGGGCATCATGCCGTACATCACGAGCTCGATTATCCTCCAGATGCTCCAGGCCGTCGTGCCTTCCCTGCATGAGCTTGCCCGCGAGGGCGAGGTCGGTCAGACCAAGATTACGCAGTATTCGCGTTACCTCACCTTGGCTCTGGCTATCCTCAACTCCGTGGGTTACCTCTTCCTCTTTAAGAGCTTCGGCATTAGCTTCAACGGTGCCGGTGCTCCCGAGATCATCTTTGACCTCATGATCGTCGGTACGCTCACCGCGGGCGCCATGCTGATCATGTGGATTGGTGAGCTCATCACCCAGCGCGGTATCGGCAATGGCATGTCGCTGATTATCTTCGCGAACATCATGGCCGGTCTTCCGCAGGCGATCTTCTCCAGCACCGAGGGTAACGCCGGTGGCATCATCACCATGGTGATCATCTGCGCCATCATCTTGCTGGTCATCCCGCTGATCGTTTTCCTTGAGCGCGGCCAGCGCCGCATCCCGGTCTCTTACGCCAAGCGCGTCGTGGGCCGTCGCATGATGGGTGGCCAGACCACCTACTTGCCCATCAAGGTCAACACCGCGGGCGTCGTGCCGATCATCTTCGCTTCGGCGCTGCTGTACTTCCCGGCTCAGATTGCTGTGTTCTTCCCCGGCATCGGCTGGATTCAGGCAGTTGCCTCTGCGCTTTCGACCGGTTGGCTCAACTGGGTGCTTAATGTTGTCCTCATCGTGTTCTTCGCGTACTTCTACACCTCCATGGTGTTCAACCCCGATGACACGGCCGACAACCTTAAGAAGCAGGGCGGCTTTATTCCGGGCGTCCGTCCGGGCAGGGCTACCGCGGCCTACATCAAGAACGCGCTCAACAAGATTACGCTTCCCAGCGCTGTCTTTTTGGCGCTCATCGCCATCGTGCCTTCGATTATCTTCTCCTTCACGGGCAACCATCTGATCCAGGCATTTGGCGGCACGTCCATCCTCATCATGGTCGGCGTCGTGCTCGACACGGTCGATAAGCTCGAAGGGCAGATCAAGATGTATGATTACGATGGATTCTTTAAATAGGCTAGAGGAGGATTGCTCATGAACCTCGTATTGCTCGGAGCTCCGGGTGCCGGTAAGGGCACCGTCGCACAGGAGCTCGTCGCCGAGTTCGGCGTCGCTCACATTTCCACAGGCGACTTGCTGCGTGCTGCCGTCAAGGGTGGCACCGAGCTTGGTATTCAGGCTAAGAAGTACATGGACGCCGGCGAGCTCGTTCCCGACCAGCTCGTTATCGACCTTGTCAAGGAGCGCCTTGCCACCGATGACGCCCAGCAGGGCTTCATCCTCGATGGCTTCCCGCGCAACACTGCCCAGGCTGTGACGCTCGATTCCGAGCTCTCCGCCATGGGTCGCGAGATTGACTGCGCCCTTCTGGTCGACGTGGCCCCCGAGGTCATCATCGACCGTCTGTCTTCGCGTCGCACCTGCCGCGCCTGCGGTTACACCGGCACCGCTGCCGATGCTACCTGCCCCAAGTGTGGTGGCGAGATGTATCAGCGCGACGACGACAAGCCGGAGACCATCAAGAACCGTCTCGACGTCTACGAGAAGTCCACGAGTCCGCTCGTCGACTACTATCGTGGCCAGGGTCTGCTCAAGTCGGTCAACGGTGACCAGGCTCGCGAGACCGTGTACGGGGATGTCAAAGAGGCTCTCGGTCTATGATCAAGATTAAGTCTGCAACGCAAATCGAGCAGATGAAGAAGGCAGGAGCGCTATCTAAGATGGCGCTCCGCCACGTTGGGGCCATGGTTCGCCCTGGTGTTTCGACCTTTGAGCTTGATCAGCTTGCGGAGCAGATTATCCGCATGCATGGTGGCACCCCGGCCTTTAAGGGCTACGGCGGGTTCCCCGGTACCATCTGTGCATCGATTAACGATGCCGTGGTGCACGGTATTCCCAATCCCGACATGATCCTGCGTGATGGCGATATCATCTCCATCGATACGGGAGCCGTTGTCGACGGTTGGGTCGGCGATAACGCTTGGACGTTTTTCGTCGGTACCCCTACGCCCGAGGCCAAGGCCCTGTGCGAGGTTACGCGAGATTGCCTTAAGGCTGCCATCGAGCAGGCTGTTCCCGGTAACCATATTGGGGACATTGGTTATGCCGTCCAGTCCCTCGCCGAGTCTCACGGCTATGGCGTGCTTCGCGATTATGTGGGGCACGGTATTGGCCATGTGATGCACGAGGACCCCAACGTTCCAAATTATGGAAAGAAGGGGAGGGGCGTTCGTCTCCAGGCCGGTATGGTCATTGCCATCGAGCCGATGGTCACGATGGGATCCAATCATGTGAGCACGGGCTCCGATGGTTGGATCGTTACGACCAACGACCACCTGCCCGCCGCGCACTATGAGAACACCGTCGCCATTACCGATGACGGACCGGTGATTCTCACCACCGACGCGCAAGGCGCTTGGTGCTCCTTGCAAGGCGGTGAAATGTAAAAGTCGCCGCCCCCTGATGCCCAACCTCGCCTTTCAATTTCGAAGGCATGACCCCAAGGTCTATGCCTTCTCATTTCAAGGCGATCTTGGGCATCAGGAAACGGCTTTGTTTTACATTTCAAATGTAACAAGTTTCACTTAGTTGTGGAGCCATTACGAAGATATTACGATACGTGCACGCGTATTGTAGAATACTCAATCGCTGTCGTTTTCTAGAGAAAGATGATTGCTTGTGAAGAAGGAAGACGCAATTGAGCTCGAGGGTACGGTAAAGGAACCGCTGCCCAACGCCATGTTTAAGGTCGAGCTCGAGAACGGTCATTCGGTTCTGTGCAACATTTCTGGCAAGATCCGAATGAATTACATCCGTATTCTCCCCGGTGACAGGGTTGTCGTGGAGCTTTCCCCGTACGACCTGACCCGCGGCCGCATCACCTATCGCTATAAATAGCGGCACGCATACACGCACTCCTTTTCCGACTGCAGGCTTAGCTCAACCTACGGTCGGATTGTGTGTGAAGACCAGCCATAGTTTTAAACGCCTGCGGCTGGGCGAGTAGATAGTAGGGAAGTAGTTTGAGCGCTACCGAAAGGAAGAACGATGAAGGTACGTCCTTCGGTCAAGAAGATGTGCGATAAGTGCAAAATCATTAGGCGCCATGGCAAGGTCCTCGTCATTTGCGAGAACCCCCGTCATAAGCAGCGTCAGGGTTAAGAGAGGAGACTACGTTGGCCCGTATTAATGGTGTCGACCTCCCGCGTGAGAAGCGCGTTGAGATCGGTCTGACCTACATTTACGGCATCGGCCGCACCACTGCGACGAAGATTTGCGTCGAGTGCAACGTTAACGTGGACACGCGCGTTAAGGACCTCACCGAGGATGAGGTTAACGCCATCCGCGATTATATCGATAAGAATCAGATCATGGTTGAGGGCGACCTCCGCCGTGAGCGCAACCAGAACGTCAAGCGCCTTATGGACATCGGCTGCAACCGCGGCCTTCGTCACCGCAAGGGCCTCCCGGTCCGCGGCCAGCGCACCCACACTAACGCTCGTACCCGCAAGGGCCCGAAGCGTCAGATCGGTGCTAAGAAGAAGAAATAAGGAGCGCTAGATAGATGGCTACTGCTAAGAAGAACGTTCGCGCTGCCCGTCTGAAGCGCGCGGACCGTAAGAACATTTCCGTGGGCCAGGCTCACATTCGTTCTACGTTCAACAACACGATCGTTTCGATCACCGATCCCCAGGGCAACGTCATTTCCTGGAAGTCGGCTGGCCAGGTGGGCTTCAAGGGCTCCCGTAAGTCCACGCCGTTCGCTGCCCAGATGGCTGCCGAGGCTGCTGCCAAGCAGGCCATGGAGCACGGTATGAAGAAGGTTTCCGTCTTCGTCAAGGGCCCCGGCTCCGGTCGTGAGACCGCCATCCGCTCCCTCCAGGCTGCTGGCCTCGAGGTCTCGAGCATCCAGGACAAGACCCCCATTCCGCACAACGGCTGCCGCCCCAAGAAGCGTCGCCGCGTGTAACTGAAAGGATCGTATCAATATGGCAATCGACAGGACTCCTGTTCTTAAGCGCTGCCGTCAGCTCGGGATCGATCCCGCTGAGCTCGGTTACAGCAGCAAGAAGGAATCTATCCGTCAGCCCAAGCGCCGTCGCAAGGAATCTGAGTACGGCATGCAGCTGCGTGAGAAGCAGAAGGTCAAGTTCATCTATGGCGTTCTGGAGAAGCAGTTCCACGGCTACTTCAACAAGGCCCGTAAGATGAACGGCGTCACCGGTGAGAACCTCATGATCATCCTTGAGTCTCGCCTCGACAACGTCGTCTTCCGTCTTGGCTTCGCCCGCACCCGCAAAGAGGCTCGTCAGTCCGTCCGTCACGGTCACTTCACCGTGAACGGCAAGCGCGTGGACATCCCGTCCTACCGCGTCAAGGCCGGCGACGTCGTCGCTGTCGGCGAGAAGTTCCGTGACCTCCTCCCCATCAAGGAGGCCCTGATTTCCTCCGAGCGCTTTGAGGTCCCTGGCTGGCTCGAGGTCGATATCGAGAAGCTGTCTGGTAACGTGCTCGCTCTGCCGACGCGTGAGCAGATCAGCGGTGATATCAACGAGCAGCTCATCGTCGAGCTCTACTCTAAGTAGTCCATCCGGGCTGCTGAGGCTGGAGGTAATACATGTCAGAATTCATTAGGCCTCAGGTTCAGGTCGAAGAGATTAACGAGACCTCTGCTCGTGTCTCCGTCGAGCCGCTCGAGCGTGGCTACGGCGATACGCTGGGTAACTCGCTTCGTCGTGTTCTTCTGTCCTCGCTCGAGGGTGCCGCCGTCGAGGCCATTCAGATCGATGGTGCGCAGCACGAGTTCATGACCATTCCTAACATGGTCGAGGATGTCACCGACATCGTCCTGAATGTCAAGGGTCTTGTCTTCAGGGCTCTCGGCACGACCGACGAGGCGACCGCCACCATCTCGGTTGACGGCCCCTGCGAGGTCACCGGTGCGGACTTCTTTATTCCGTCCGAGTTTGAGCTGGTCAACCCCGAGCAGCACATTGCTACGCTCACCGAGGGTGGCCATCTCACCATGAGCATGCGCATCGGCTATGGCCGCGGCTATGTCTCTGGCGAGGCTAACAAGCGTGACAACGATCCCATCGGTGTGATCAACGTCGACTCGCTGTACTCGCCGGTGTCCCGTTGCGCCAAGCTCGTTGAGGCTTGCCGTGTCGGCCAGCATACCGACTACGACCGCCTTGTCCTCGAGATCGAGACCAACGGTTCCATCGCCCCGCGCGACGCCGTGGTCCAGGCTGCCAATATCATCAACCAGCATATGGTCGCCTTTATGAACCTTGCCGAGACCCCCGAGGTCGAGGAGGAGGCTTCGATCTTCGCTCCCGAGGTCACCAACGACAACGCCGAGCTGGACAAGCAGATCGAGGATCTGGACCTTTCCGTCCGTTCCTACAACTGCCTTAAGCGCGCCAGCATTCACTCGGTCCGTCAGCTCGTTGAGTTCTCGGAGAACGATCTGCTCAACATCCGTAACTTCGGTGTTAAGTCGATCGAGGAAGTGAAGGACAAGCTTGAGTCCATGGGCCTGAGCCTGAAGGCTTAATGCTTCGCATATTTGAGGAGAAACTAGACCATGCGTCACAACGTTAAGAAGGGCCTGAAGCTCGGCACCGATGCGAGCCACACCAAGGCCATGAAGAAGAGCCTTGCTAAGGCCCTCTTCGAGAACGACCGCATCAAGACCACCGAGACCCGCGCTAAGGCGCTGCGTTCGGTCGTCGACCCGATCATCACCTGGGCTAAGAAGGGCGACCTGCACTCTCGTCGTCTGGCTATCGCCAAGCTCGGCGATAAGCAGCTCGTTGCCGAGATCTTCGACAAGGCTGCTCAGGGCATGTGGCAGGACCGCAACGGCGGTTACACCCGCATCATGAAGCTCGGTAACCGTAAGGGCGATAACGCTCCTATCGTTATCATGGAGCTCGTCACCGAGCCTTGCACGCCTAAGGCCAAGAAGGCTGCTCCGGCCCCCAAGAAGGCCGCTGCTCCCAAGAAGGTCGAGGCCGTCGAGGAGGCTCCTGCTGAGGAGACCGCTGAGTAGACATTCTGTCTGCATAGGCTATATTCGAGGGGTACGTTCGCGTACCCCTCTTTTTTTGTCGCAATACCGTTGCTAGTTTGTTGGGAGCGCCCATGACTGCGCCGTCTGATTTCAATTCGACCCCCGAGCTCGACGCCACCCTTGTATTTCGCGTGGCCTACGATGGCTCCTCCTATAGCGGATTTGCCGAGCAGCCGGGCCAGACGACGGTTGCGGGCGAGCTGCGCCGTGCAATCGAGACGTTGCTGCGCCGCCCAATCGATCTGACGTGCGCGGGGCGTACCGATGCCGGAGTTCATGCGGTGGCCCAATACATCAGCGTGCCTGTAACGGACGCTGAGCTCGCTTTGACGCGCCGTAGGTGGCTGAGGGCTATGGATGCCCTCCTGGGCAAAGATATCGCCATAAACGAGGTCTACAAGGCTCGTAAGGGCTTTTCTGCACGTTTTGACGCGCGCTCTCGTACTTACACCTATCGCATTGCCGACCGTGATGCGCGGCCCGTGCTGTCACGCGGTGCCGTGTGGTGGCATCGCTATCCCCTCGACGTCGATGCGATGGCGGCCGCCTGCCCTGCGCTTTTGGGCGAGCAGGACTTTAAGAGCTTTTGCAAGGTCGCCTCTTCCGTGGGCAAACCTACGCACCGCTGCGTAATGCGTGCCGAGTTTGACCATGAGGTCGCCTTTGGCGAGGACATCCTCACGTTTACCATCGAGGGCAATGCGTTTTTGCATTCGATGGTGCGAACCATTGTGGGCACCCTTGTCGAGATCGGCATGCATCGCCGCGATCCCGAGTGGATGCGCGAGGTAATTGATGCCTGCGATCGCTCCGCTGCCGGTCCTACGGCGCCCGCATGCGGTCTTACCTTTATGGGCGTGGACTACGACCCCACCGAGCTTGTGGTGCTCGATTAGGGAAGTGGCTGCCTGACGGCAATCTTTGTGTGCAGTGCCTGTGAGCGGGGCGTGTGCAACATCTGTTCTTGACGTGCATCGCGACGGGCGACCATCCGCATTAATTGACGGGGTGTACCATGAACGGCAGTTTGTTACTGGCTGTCGAGAGGACGGAAAACTTGGTTCGACGTGGTTCGCATCCGCGACTTTCGGTGATCCTGATTGTTGAGGGTTCGCCCAGTTATACGATGCGCGCTCTCGAGAGCATCCAGAACCAAGACCTCTACGATTTGCAGATTGTCGTTGTCTGCCGCGATGCTGCGCCCGGTGTGCGCCATTCGCTTCAAGTTGCTGCCGACAGGGACATCCATATTGATTTGATTGACGTCGAGGACGCGAAGCGCGGTGCTTGTCTTCGTGCCGGTTTTGCTGCCTCGCGCGGCTCTCAAATCATCGCTATGAACGCCGATGAGTGGTTTGCTCCGCAGTCCCTTTCCAAGATGGTCGATATCGCGTGCGATACTACGGCAGACATAGTGCTCCCCACGGTGTCGCTCGACCGCTATGATGCACATCGAGAGCGCCATTCGCGCGTCTTGGATGCTGCTCATATTTCCATTGATAGCAAATCTTCGATGGTGGCCGGGCTGCCTCAGTTGATTTTAGGCGGCCTAGTCGTTCAGACCTCTGGCGTGATGTACACCCGCTCGCTGTTTGAGGCATGCCTTTTGTGCGACAAGGTGTTTCGCACAGTTGGGTTTATGGCATGCGCGCTTTCGCAGACACGATGCGTGTCCGGCTGCGGCGATGCTTGTTTCCACACGGCGGCACCTAAACTTACAGATGCCTTTGATCCCACCATGTATGCCAAGGTATCCGATGACACTCGAGCGCTCGACGAGCTTGCGGACTCACTCTCGGAAGCAGACAGCGGTGGTCGGCTCAAGCTGGCAAGCCAAAAGTTCTACTTTGCCGGACTGGTCGCCTGCATCGAGAATTTGTGTCTGAGCCCGCATGGGGTGTCGTCAATCGAGCGTTCCGCCCGCATGCGTGATATGCTCGATGCGCCTCGAACCCGTCAGATGGTCGCCGCGCTCAATGATAACCATCGGGGGCTCGGTCTGTTGTTTGGGCCGATCGCCAGCGCCAAGCCCGCGCGCTGCGTGATGTGTACGCATCTGGCAGCTTTTCTTAACCGGACGGGCGCAAAAACCGCCTAAACGGCTCATTTCGAAACAAACTTGCATAGAATTGTTTCGAAATGCGTTCTTATACACAAAAGCCTTCAAATAGCGTTAAACTATTCAATCACTGATTGATTGTCTCCGCCATCTTTTGGAGAGAGGGTTTGTATGGCTAAAAAACGCAATGGGCGCCAGGATGCCATTAGAGATATTGTGCGCAATAAGGACGTCCGCACGCAGCGCGTGCTGGTCGATGAGCTCCGCGCTATGGGCTTTGATTGCACGCAGGCGACTGTCTCTCGCGATATTGCCGACATGGGGCTGCGTAAGCTCCCTGAGGGCATCTATGTTCTGGCAGAGGACCTGCACCTGCAGCGTATGGTTTCCGAGCTTGTAACGGGCGTTCTGCGTACCGATAATCTGGTCATGATCAAGGCTCAGCCTGGCACGGCTTCCGGCATCGCCGCCGCCGTTGATGCGGCAGAGTTGCCCGATGTGCTTGGCTCGCTTGCCGGCAACGA
>CAUAEH010000044.1 GCA_958427975.1 uncultured Collinsella sp.
GCGCGAGCGCCACGGCCATGGCGCAGGCTAGCTTTTGGAGCAAGGCGGGCAGTGGAAAACGCTGCTCCGCAGCCCCTTCGTTCAATCGAGACAAGGTGGCTCCTATCGTAGAAGTTGCCGGCAAAACGAGACGGAAGCACTCTCCGTCAAGAGAAGCGCAAAGGCCCTCTCCGCAAAACGGAAAGGGCCTACACGCAATCAAGTAGCTATTTTACTTGATGTTGTACTTAGCCATGAGGGCGTCGACGGTACCGTCGTCGGTCAGGTCCTTGATGGCCTGGTTGATGTCGTCCTTGAGCTTGGTGTTGCCCTGGTTGATGGCGATGGCATACTCCTCGCCGGTGCTGACCTGCTTAACCGTATGGCAGGTGTTGAACTGCTCGGCGGTCAGCTGGCTGGCAACGGAGCGGTTGGTGACTACGGCGTCGCCCTTATCGGACTGCAGGGCGCTGAAGCACTCGGTGGCGTCCTTGTAGGGGACGATCTTGGCCTTGGGGAAGTTCTCCTGGGCAAAGGCCTCGGCGGTCGAGCCAGACTGGACGATGATGGTAGCGTCGGCGTTGTTGAGCTTCTCGCTGTAGTTGTCGGCCGTGATGTCGGTGTTATCGACCTTGGTCACGATAGCCTGATCGTCCATGTAGTAGGAATCGGAGAAAGTGACTTCCTTCTCACGCTCGGGCGTGTCGGTGATAGCCGCGATGGCGACGTCATACTTGGCGCCCGAAGCAACGCCGGGGACGAGCGTGTCAAAGTCATTGTTGACATACTCGACATCCAGGCCCAGCTTGTCGCCGACAGCCTTGATGAGTTCAAGGTCAAAGCCCTGATAATCGCCATTGTCATCCTTGTACTCAAACGGCGCGTACTCGGCAGAGGTGCCGACGGTCAGCGTACCGTCCTTGACGAGCGCGTACTCCTTGGAGCCGTCAACCTTCTCGACCTTAGCGTCGTCAGAGCTGCTGGAACCGGCATCAGAACCAGATGTGGCGTTGGACGAACCACAGCCCGTCAGAGCAAGGGCGAGCGCCATAGCACCCGTGGCGGCAAATGCGCCAAGCTTCTTCAGCTTCATAATCAGTCTCCTTCCAATGACCCCACGTGATTCAGAGGTCTGCAAAAACCGATGGTTATTATGCACCCGCTTGGAAGAATCTGCAATTAGAAAACTGATTGAAACAAACCTATAACGTGCATGGAACACTCCACTTTATCGCAGCCATTACTGCTGCAACGACCTTAACAGTTTGATTTCAGCCGCATAACCTGCAAGTTCGTTCGGTGTCTCCAGAATGAATGGCAATGCGCGCAAGCGGCCATTCGATACAATATTCTGCATAACCTGCATACCGCCGCCAAACTCTTCATTACCCAGGTAGCCCTTGCCGATGCACTCGTGGCGATCTTTATGGGCGCCGCAGGGATTCTTGGAGTCATTGATATGCACGGCGCGCAGGCGCTCGATACCCACCACACGATCGAACTCGTCGAGCACACCGTCCAGATCATGGATGATGTCGTAGCCGGCGTCATTCACATGGCAGGTGTCCAGGCAAACGCCCAACTTGGCCGACAGCTCGGGGCGCTTGTCGGCAACGCCCTCAATGATGAGCGCCAGTTCCTCAAAGCTGCGGCCCACCTCGGTACCCTTGCCGGCCATGGTCTCAAGCAGCACCGTCGTCTGCTGGCCCTCAAACATCACCTGGCACAAGGTGTCAACGATCATTTGAATGCCAGCATCGGCACCCTGCCCCACATGCGCACCGGGATGGAAGTTGTAGTAGTTGCCGGGCAGCGCTTCCATGCGCTGCAGATCCTCGGCCATTGCCTCCAGGGCAAACTCGCACGCCCGTTCTTTGGCCGAGCAGGGGTTATAGGTATACGGTGCATGAGCCACGAGCGGGCCAAAGTCGTTTTGCTCCATAAGCTCGCGCAGGGCTGCCACGTCATCCATGTCAAGATCTTTCGCCTTGCCGCCGCGCGGGTTGCGCGTAAAGAATGCAAAGGTATTGGCGCCAATGGATAGCGCCGTCTCCCCCATCGCCCGATAGCCCTTCGTCGTCGAAAGATGGCACCCAATCGTCAGCATCTCCAGCTCCCCCTCATCAGTTGCGGTGAAATACGGTCTATTGGTGCCTTATTTTGGCGCAAACAGACCGTATTCCACCGCAAGTTATAAAAGGGGCATCAGGGACAAAGGCCTCCAGGCATTCCAAGCGCTGGTGCCATGCCCCCACGCCCTAAAGTTTCAAACGAATCGCATCGATGATGTGCGCACAGCGCCGTGTGGCGGCTAGGGACATGATGGGGCTTTCGAGTTTCCCCGCCTGAATGAGCTGCGTCGCATGCTGGATTTCGCCGTAGAAATCATCGACCTCAAACGGGGCATTTATTTCGAGCGTTCGCCCGTCGGAGTACTTCACATGGGCGAGCTCGGGGCGATGGAGACGCTCGATTTCCAACGAGCCCCGCTCACAGGCAATCGTTAAGCGGCTTTCATATTTTGCTTTGCCGTCGCACACCATATGAATGGGTATACCGCCGACGCTCATACGGATCTCGTCGGCCCAATCGACGCGGCCGCCCGATACGTCGCGCCAGCGAACTTCACGGGATGAAACCTCGCACGCGCCCGCGAGCAAATCCTCAAACCAACCGACCGCATAGCAGCCCATGTCATATAGACAGCCGCCCTGCAACGAATCAAGCAGATAGCCCGAAGGAGGCTCGCCGTAATCGAGCTTTTGCACGCTTTCAATCGAGACAATACGGCCAAGCTCACCCGACGCAAGCAAGTCCTTCACGCGAGTGCGCATCGGGCAAAACCGATTCTTCATCGCCTCCATAAACAGCACGCCGCGCTCACGAGAGGTGGAGGCAATCGAGAGAGCCTCTTCCTCACTCAAAACGGCCGGCTTTTCGCACAGCACGGCCTTTCCGGCGCGCAGCGCGCGACAGGCCCAACGCGTATGCATGCCATGCGGAAGAGCCAAGTAGATTGCATCGACATCGGGGTCGGCAATCAGCGCGTCATAAGCCGCATTGCCGTTATCGTCGACCGAGGCGTGGCCATGCGCAGCATCGATTGAAAACGCTCGGCAAAATTCCTCGACATGTGCAGGAGTGCGACCGGCCGCAGCCACCAGCCGTGCCCCGTCGACCTTCTTGAGCGACGATGCAAATCGATGAGAAATGTGTCCGGCACCCAAAATGCCCCAACGAACCTCACGCAAATCATCACATGAATCCCGATGGCCCACGACAGCCCCCTTCAGTTGCGGTGAAATAGTTCCTGTTTGGCCCCTATTCTGCCGCAAACAGGAACTATTCCACCGCAAGTTATAAAAGGGTCATGAGGAGCGAGTTTTGCTGAAGACTTTAAGCATGACCGTTACGGGGCCAGGCTGGAAACGTCGGCACACGTCATCGAGACGCTCGGGGATATCGATATGCTGTGGGCAGTGGCGCGCGCATTTGCCGCACTTGACGCAATTGCTCACCAGCTTGGCCTCGCTTGTGCGCACCGCGCTCGCCGTAAAGTACTGCGATAGACCCGTAAACCAGCTGTGCGCATAGCTCGCGTTGTAGGCGGCAAAACATCCAGGGATATTGATGCCTTTAGGGCACGGCATGCAATAGCCGCATCCCGTGCAGGGCACGCGATTCGATTTTTCAAACTCATCCAGCACGTGCGCGATCGTGTCGAGCTGGTTGGCAGTCATCGAATTCGGCAACGCGAAGTCTGCCAGTGACGAATTCTCATCCACCTGCGCGGTATCGGTCATACCCGAAAGCAGCATCGTCACCTGAGGATGATTCCACACCCACGAAAGACCCCAGGCGGCAGGAGTGAGCAAATGCGGGTCACGGGCACTATCGAGCACAGCGCGGGCCCGTGGCGGCAGCTTGCCCGCTAAACGCCCGCCCAGCAGCGGCTCCATCACAAACACCGCGAGACCTCGCTCGGCGGCGGCCATGAGCCCCGCCGTTCCCGCCTGATATCGCTCTCCAGCGTAGTTGTACTGGATCTGGCAAAAGTCCCACTCATACGCATCGAGCATCGTAAGGAAGTCCGCCGCGCTGCCGTGGTACGAAAAGCCTATCTGACGAATACGCCCTGCAGCCTTTTGCTGCGCGATCCAGTCCTCGATGCCCAGCGCCACCACGCGCTCCCACTGCGCAGGCGAGGTGATGTTGTGCATAAGGTAATAGTCGATATGGTCGGTCTGCAGGCGGCGCAGCTGCTCGTCGAAAAACCGATCGAAATCCTCCGCGCACTTGCACGAAGCATGCGGCAACTTGGTCGCCAGCAACACCCGGTCACGCAGCCCCAATCGTTCAAGCGAAGCGCCCACGCAAGCCTCGTTGCCGGGATAGAGATAGGCCGTGTCCAGATAATTAATCCCCTGCTCCACCGCACGGGAGATGATGGCATCGGCCGTCTTCGCATCGGGGTGTCCCGGCGCACCGGGAAACCTCATGCAGCCCAGACCCAGAGCGGATATTCGGTTACCACTTTTGGGGTCAACACGGTATTGCACGGCCCCTCCCTTCGCCATCAGCGCCCCGGCAAGGCGAAACACAATGGTCACGCAGCCGAAACATCGTGGAATCGCAATCGAGAACGTATCGTAACGCAGCAGAAATCGAGCCGTCACGGCACCGCTTTAACATCAGCAAAAAGCCCGATGAAAGGAGTCGCCCATGCCCACGCGCATGTCTTTGCGGTCTGCCCCGCGGCATAAGCGCACAGCGCAATAGTTTCTTTTTCATAACAGCCGCCCCGCGCACCCACCAATCACCCTGGCAGCATACAATCCATCAGGCGCCCCTTACGCGGACGCCTTTTACATGGGGAGATGATTCACATGCAGATCAACAAGGTCGCCTTTATCGGCAAGGGCGGCGTCGGCCTGCTCTACGGCAGCATGATCGCCCGGGCGCTCGGCAACGACGCCGTCGAATACGTCATGGATGATGCCCGTTTTGAGCGTCATGCGAACGACGCGCTCACCGTCAACGGCAAGCCCTGCGATCTCACGTCCGCCCGTGCCAGCGAGGCGACGCCCGCCGATCTGGTCATCCTGACAGTCAAGACCACCGGTCTCGACCAAGCACTCAAGACTATGGAGCGCGTCGTGGGACCCAACACGCTCATCGCCTCGCTGTGCAACGGCATTACGAGCGAGCAAAAGATTGCCGAACGCTTTGGCTGGGAGCATACCGTTCTTGGTATCTGCCAGGGCATGGACGCCGTGTTTCTCAACGGCGCGCTCACCTTTACCAATGCGGGCGAAATCCGCTTTGGCGCGGCAGCGGGCACCGAGCCCGCAACCATCACCGCGATCGACGAGCTCTATACGCGCTGCGGCATCGCCCATACCGTCGAGGACGACATCGCCCACCGCATGTGGGCCAAACTCATGCTCAACGACGGCATCAACCAGACCTGCATGGCCTACGGCGGGACCTACGGAAGCGCCACGGAGCCGGGCTCCGAGCAGCGTCGCTGCTTTGTTTCCGCCATGCGCGAAACGCTTGCGGTCGCCAACGCCGAGGGCGTTGAACTGACCGAGGCAGACCTGACGCAAATGGTGCACCTCATCGAGGGAATCGACCCCGCCGGTATGCCCTCGATGGCTCAAGACCGCATCGCAAGGCGCAAAACCGAGGTTGATGAGTTCGCGGGCACCATCTGCCGCCTCGCAGCCAAACACGATATCCAGGCACCGCAAAACGAGTGGCTCTATCGGCGCATCCGCGATATCGAGAAAAGCTGGTAGCGCCAACGCGCCGCATTCAACAGCCTTAACAGCAAAACCGCCGCAAGGGAACCTTTCCCCTGCGGCGGCCTTCATCTTCGTCTATGACCGGCGGCCGATCTCACAACAGTTAACGTTGCGACCCCGGTACCTCGTCCTCATCGTCGCGGCAAAGAACCACGCCCGCGCTTCCCAGCAGTGCGGCCGCGATCAGCGCGCCGACCACGATAGGAGCAGTCCCGCATGTCCCCTGCATGCCCGCGACGAGCGCGACCGTGGGACCAAGGCAGCCGAGCATCAACGCGACGGCGGCAACGGCAATATCTCGAGCATTCACAAGACCACTTCTTCCAAGAGAAAAACCTTATTTCTCATGAACTAGTGTGCCCCGCATCCATACGCCCAGCGTACCGCCACGGTAAGGGCTCTGTTAACTCAAACGCATACATAGAACGGACGTCCTTACGTTGCCCTAAGGCTCGGTAAAGACGCCCGTCCGCCAAATATCCGTGATGCAGAAAAATTACCAGCCAGTGTAGTAGTCGGTGGTTCCGGCAGCGCAGCCGGAGTCATAGACCTTGCAATCACCCTTGGAGCCCGTAAAGGTCGAGCCCTGGGCCATATCGCCCGCGGCAACAACGTAATAGCCGTCGGAATCGCGCCAGAAGCCCTCAGAATCCTGAGTCCATTCGCCCGTGCGATAGTGATAAAGCACATTGCTGCTGTAATAGGTCTCGCGGCGCCCGTTGTAGTTATTGACACCCGCAGAGCGCGTCAGGCCCGATCCGTTCGCGTAGGACGCGGCAGACGCGTAAGGCGGAGTGTAACCGGCGTTGTAGTACGAAGCCTGGGCGGCCTCGGCAGCCTCCGCCTCGGCGGCAGCCTCGAGCGCTTCGCACTTGGCATCCTCAAGCGCAGCGCGCAGCTCATCGAGCTCGGTCGACTTGGCGTCGACCTCCCCCATCGTCAACAGGCTACCCGCACCGTCGATGCAACCCTGCAGCACAGCGCGCTCGTCATCGGTAGCATAGTCGCCATACATATTCATAATGATCTGAGCGCGCATCTCCAGGGAATCGCGCTTTGCCCCCATCGAGGCGTTCCACTCCTGCATAGAGCCATAACCGTCGCCGCGGTAGTCGACGGGCTGCACCAGCGTCGCCTCGGACGGCGTAGATCCAACCGTATCGGATAGTGTTGCCGCGTGGGCATCAGTTGCGCCGGCGCCCGCCAAAAGTGCCACGGTCAGAGCGGCAGAAAGGGCGGCGGCTTTCGGTTTTCGTGAATCGATCCTCATGTAGCTGGAAACCTCCGTAGTGCGTTTTTGCTGCGTTTGGGCTGCGTGTGATTCGATCGCGCTGCATAGTACCCCGAGCAAATCGCGACCTGCGGTTTTACTCAAAAGGCGCACGTCAATTGCGTAAAACTCACATCCACTCAACAGGAGTTTTCCATAACTCGAATGCATAAAGCGTGTCAAAAACCCTGTTTTTGCACCCTCTCTATGCAAAAAAGGCGCCTGTGCAACCATTGTTCGCACAGGCGCCTTGAGCAGGCATTTTATGCAGTTATACCTATCGAGTCGCAAGGGGTCCTTGCACAAGTCGCCCTACTCGTCCAGCGCGGCGAAGGCCTGCTTCAAATCCCAAATGATATCCTCGGCGTTCTCGGTACCGATGGAAAGACGGATCGTGGAGGGCGTGATGTTCTGCTCGGCGAGCTCCTCGGCAGAGAGCTGGGAGTGTGTGGTGGTAGCCGGGTGTACGACGAGTGACTTGACGTCGGCCACGTTGGCGAGCAGCGAGAACACCTGCAGATGATCGATGAACTTCCAAGCTGCCTCCTGGCCACCCTTAATCTCAAAGGTAAAGATCGAGGCACCGCCACGGGGGAAGTACTTCTGATAGAGCTCGTGATCGGGGTGCTCAGGCAGGCTCGGGTGGTTCACCTTGGCGACGTGGCTGTCACCAGCCAGGAACTCAACGACCTTCTTGGTGTTCTCGACATGACGGTCAACGCGCAGCGACAGGGTCTCGGTGCCCTGGAGCAGGACCCAGGCGTTGAACGGGCTGATGCAGGCGCCCTCGTCACGCAGCAGGATAGCGCGGACATAGGTTGCGAAGGCGGCGGGACCGGCAGCCTCGGCAAACGAAACACCGTGGTAGGAGGGGTTGGGCTCAGCGATCTGGGCGTACTTTCCGCTCGCCTTCCAATCGAAGTTACCGCCGTCGACGATCACACCGCCCAGCGAGGTGCCGTGGCCGCCGATGAACTTGGTTGCGGAGTGGACGACGATGTTGGCACCATGCTCCAGCGGACGGAACAGATACGGGGTGCCGAAGGTGTTGTCAACGACAACCGGCAGACCGTGCTTCTTGGCGATCTCGGAGATGGCGTCGATGTTGGGGATGTCGGAGTTGGGGTTGCCGAGCGTCTCGAGATAGACGACCGTGGTGTTGTCCTTGATGGCACCCTCGACCTCGTCCAGGTTGTGGGCGTCGACAAAGGTGGTCTCGACGCCAAACTGGGAGAGCGTATGCTCCAGCAGGTTGTAGGAGCCACCGTAGATGGTCTTCTGAGCCACCACGTGGTCACCGGCCTGGGCAAGAGCCTGCAGGGTATAGGTGATGGCAGCAGCACCGGAGGCGACGGCAAGACCTGCCACACCACCCTCGAGTGCGGCGATGCGATCCTCGAAGACGCCCTGGGTGGAGTTAGCCAGACGGCCGTAGATGTTACCGGCGTCGGCAAGACCAAAGCGGCCAGCGGCGTGCTGGGAGTTGCGGAACACATAGCTCGTGGTCTGGTAGATAGGCACGGCACGGGAGTCGGATGCAGGATCGGCGCTCTCCTGGCCAACGTGCAGCTGCAGGGTATCGAAACCAAAGGTGTGCTCGGGGTTGTTGATGAACTGGCTCATGATGATCTCCTTGATCGAACAAAAGAAAATATATTAGAGAGAAGTAAGTCGCTGTCTCCTGATCACGCCGACGGGCGCAAACAGGAGCCCGGCATTCGTCTTGGCAAGCAATTCATATGCGGGCCTCCTTTCGCATCCCGGTTCCGTGGTCGGTTTAATTACCTACCGCCTTTGTGTGTTTTGAATAGTACGAGCATTGTTTCCCTCGGTCAATCACTTAAAAGCGCTAACCTGTTATCGGTTTTATAGATAGCTATCGAAAGGACGGGCGCTGATGACCCTCCAGCAGCTTCGCTTTTTGATCGCCGTGGCAGAGTCCGGTTCGATCAACGCCGCAGCCCAGCGCCTCTATACGGCACAGTCCAATATCTCCAATGCCGTCAAAAGCCTGGAGCAGGAACTTCATATCGAAATCTTTACGCGCTCTAGCCGCGGTGTTGCACTCACCAACGACGGCACCGAGCTTTTGGGTTATGCACGCCAGGTCGTAGAGCAGGCCGACATGCTCGAGGCCCGCTACGAGGACGGCGGTACACCTCAGGCCCGCCTTGCCATCTCGGCCCAGCACTACGCCTTTTCGGTCGAGGCCTTTGTCAACGTGGTCGAGCGCTGCCGCGACAGCAAGTTCGAGTTCATCATGCGCGAGACCACCACAGCGCAGATCATCGATGACGTCCGTGCGTTTCGCAGCGACATCGGCATCCTCTATCTGGACGACTTTAACGTCCGCGTTCTGCAGAAGGCTTTTGCCGATGCGCGCGCGAGCTTCCATCCCCTATTCGACGCGACGGTCCACGTCTTCGTTAGCGAGCGCCACCCGCTTGCCCGCCGCCCGCAGCTGTCCCTTGCCGACCTCACACCATATACGCGCTACAGCTTTGAGCAAGGTACCTCGAACTCCTTCTATTACGCCGAGGAACCTTTTAGCTATATCCCTTGCGACCGCAACATACGAATCTCGGACCGCGGAACACTTACTAACTTACTTATTACGTCGAACGGCTACACCCTGTCGACCGGTGTCCTCTCCAATGAAATGCAATGGGGTATGGCATCGATCCCGTTAGCAGACGCCCCAACGATGCACGTAGGCCATATCATGCACGACGAGCGCAAGCCCTCTCCCCTCTTGCAGCAATACCTCGACGAGCTCAACCGCATCATCCATGCCAACTAACTGTCGGAAGACGGGGTAGAAATCGTAGATTGCTAGCCCCCGGCGGGCATGGCGCTACAATGGTCACTCACACGAAACGTACCCAACGAAAGGAAGCCCGTGAAGGTCATCATCTATACCGACGGCTCGGCCCGATCAAATCCGGGACGCGGCGGCTACGGCGCCGTGCTCAAATACACCAACCCCGCCGGCAAGACCTTCACCTCCGAGCTTTCGCGCGGCTACGCCAAGACCACCAACAACCGCATGGAGCTCATGGCGGTCATCGTAGCGCTCGAGGCACTTAACCGCCCCTGCGAGGTCGAGGTCCATTCCGATTCGCAGTACGTCGTCAACGCCTTTAACAAGCACTGGATCGACGGCTGGAAAAAGCGCGGATGGAAAACCGCCAACAAGCAGCCCGTCAAGAACCGCGACCTGTGGGAGCGCCTACTGACCGCCAAAAGCAAGCACAAGGTTGAGTTCATCTGGGTTAAGGGTCACGCCGGCCACGAGCTCAACGAGCGCTGCGATGAGCTCGCCACCACGGCGGCCGACGGCAGTAACCTCGATATCGACACCGGCTTTAACGAGAGCGACCTGTAATAGCGTTTTCGCGCAGCTTTATATCCCCACGCGCTACACTCATCCTGTAGACCAAACAACGCAAGGGGGACGTATGCTGCGCATCGCGACCATCGGCACATCCATGATTACCGACGACTTTATCCAGGTCGTCAACGCCAACGACCAAGCCGCGTTTGTGGGCACGCTTTCACGCGACGCCAATCGCGGTACCGCCTTTACCGTCGAGCACGGTGGCGAGCGAAACTTTACGTCACTCGATGAGCTTGCGGCAGCCGCCGACGTCGACGCCGTCTATATCGGCAGTCCTAACGCACTTCACTACGAGCAGGCCCTTGCCTGCATCGCCGGTGGCAAGCACGTCATCGTCGAGAAGCCCTTCTGCGCCACCGAAGCGCAGGCGCTGGAAGTCTTCCGCGCTGCCGAGGCAGCAGGTGTCGTGGCCCTCGAGGCCATGCGTCCCCTCCACGATCCCGCCTTCCACGCCATTGAGGACGCTCTGGGCGAAATTGCGCCCATCCGCCGCGCCTCATTGCGCTTTGGCAAGTATTCCTCGCGCTACAACGAGATTCTCGCGGGACGCGCCACCAATATCTTCGACTGCAATATGGCATCGGGTTCCCTCATGGACATTGGCGTCTACGCCGTCGAGCCCATGGTCGAGATTTTCGGCATGCCCTCCGGCCTTACGAGCATGACTACTCTGCTCGACCCCACCACGCGACAGCTCACGCACGGCCCCATCGACGGCTGCGGTTCCATCCTCGCCAGCTATGGCGGAGGCCGCATCTCCGTCGAGCTCGCGCACTCCAAAATTACGAATGACCTGCTGCCCTCGCAGATCGAAGGCGAGCGTGGCACTATCCAGATCGACCATCTGTCCACGCCCCGCAACGTCCGCATCGACTATCGCGGCGATGTCGTACGCGGCTCGGCGACCGAGGCACCGCGCGAACAGGACGACAACGGCCGCGTGCTCGACCTGCCCAAATCGAGCAACACTATGGAATACGAACTCACAGACTTTATCACCGCCATCGGCGGCATCGATAACGTTAAGGAAGAGATTTGGGAGACCCCGGCGGGACGCCACGAGCTTGGCCACTACCGCGATGTCACACTCGTCTCACTGCGCATCATGGATGCCGTGCGCCAGCAGGCCGGCATAACCTTCCCGGCCGACGCAGGCAAGCAGGCATAGCTATGGGCCTCTTCGATACGTTCTTCTCCAGCGTCACCGGCGGCAGTCGAGAGCCTCAAAAACCATCAAACGTCGAGCTCGAGCTGCGCCGCAGGCTTACTGTGCTCGCAAGCGACGGGGCCACTCAAGACACTCCCCTGCGCTATTTCCTGCGCTGGGCGGGGCAAGTCCAGGGCGTTGGCTTTCGCTTTACCAACACCAACCTCGCACAGGCACGCGCGCTCACCGGCTGGGTGCGTAACATGGAAGACGGCTCAGTCGAGATGGAGATACAGGGAGCTCCGGCAAATATCCTATCTCATCTCGAGGCGCTTCATGCCTCCTACGAGCGCATGGGAACGCGTTTTCGCCTCGTAGACGCCCAGGCCCGAGCCCCACTTACCAATGAAGACGGTTTTACGCCTCGTTATTAGTATTGTGTGCTAAATACGGTATCATTTACCTACGACCGTTGATAGAAAAGAGGCGAGGCGCATGGCGGTGCAAAGAAGGAATACCAAGCAGCGAAAGCTGGTTCTTGACGCCGTGCGCCAAAGCTATAACCATCCCACCGCCGACGAAATCTACAACGCCGTGCGCGAACAGGATGACAAGATCAGCCGCGGCACGGTCTACCGCAACCTCAATCTCTTGGCAGATGCCGGCGAGATTCTCTCCATCAAGACGCCGGGCGGCAGCCGCTTCGATCGCACGATCGAGCCGCATGCGCATATCATCTGCACCTCATGCAGCCGCGTCATCGACGTACCGCTCCCCTTCGATGCCCAGCTCGACGCCAAGGCGTCCGAGCAAATCGGCTGGCACGTCACGTCGCACTACACCATCTTCGAGGGTCTCTGCCCCGACTGCCGGTAGTCTTTGAGGCGTGCCCGCAAATCTACTTGCCCATCCGCTACAGCAAACAGTACATTTCTAGGCATGTCGCGAAAACCTACTCGGCGAGCAGACGGCGCAGTTCTTCTTCGACTGTGCGCACGTAACGGACGTGGTCGTTGATGCCACGCATAGAGGGATTGCAGCTCTCCATTAGATAAGGATGGCCCACTACGTTGAGCATGTCGCGGTCGTTTTCGTTATCGCCAAACGCCATCATCTCATCGGGCGAAATACCCAGGGCACGACCGTAATCGGCAAGCGCGGAGCCCTTGCCCGAACCGAAACCGATAAAGTCCGTCCATTCGGTTCCCGACGTCATCACGTCAACACGGTCGCTAAAGAGGCGCTCGAAATACTCCAGGGCCGCCGGCTGATCCACCTCGGGCGTCTGGAAGGCGATCTTAATGACGTCCTCGTCGATGTCCTCGGGGCGGTCGACCACCGCCACATCGCAGTGGACCTCATAGCGCAAATGATCGACGAACACATCGTTGCCGCTCATGGTGTAGAGGTGTCCCTCACACGAAAGGGTCACGTCGGCATGGGGATACGCAACCACGGCATTCGCGATATCCATAGCAAGACTACGCTCCATGGAGCGCTTGACGACGGCGCGACCCTCGCTCATGACCAGGGCACCGTTTTCGCATACATAGGCGAGCTCATCGGCCACCGGGGCAAACAGGTAGCGCAAGCTCGCATATTGACGACCGCTCGCCGGCATAAACACGATACCGCGACGATGCAGCTCATCGATGAGCTCAAAGGCCTCGGAACGCGGCTCGCGCTCCCCCGGATGCAGCAACGTGCCGTCCAAATCGCATGCAATCAGCTTGATTCCTTCAAGACCCATATGCTTTCCCAAAGCCTCCCATCAACAGCAAGACGGACCTTGATTGGTCGCCCCTCAAAGCCCGTCTTGCGCATACGCGTGCTTAGCCGCGCGTCTTTTTTACGATGGTAAAGTCGGAAGCCATGCTCACGACGACCTCCGCCGCACTCGACGCAAAGCGCCGGTCCGTATCGAGTTCACGGGTAACCACCGAGAGCCGAACACCCTCGACGCCCCGAAGCATGCGGCCCAAAACAGGCTGCACCGGCGTATACATGCGCACGGTATGCTCGTCCGAGTCGCCCCGGAAAAGCGGCGCATGCATGTTGCCGATCTCCCAGCACGCATGCGCGAGCGCAATCGGATCCATGCGGTCGACTTCGACCAAATAAACCTCGGCGCTGCGCAGGCGCACGACAACCGCCACGGGCACCACGCCCGAACGGTCAATGGCGAGCACGTCGCCGTCGGCAAGACGACCACCGTCGGTAACATCCAGCCGAACATCGACCGTGCGCCCCAGCTCCGTCACGCCCACAAACGCGCATACATCAGCCTGGTCCCAATCGAGCAGCAGCTCGTCAACTTCAAAGACGCCGCCCAGCTTCCGGCGAAGCAGGAGTTCATAGGACGGATCGTTGACATTTCCCAAGCATGTCGTCGAAACCAAGCGCTCAGACATACTCTAACCCTCGACCTCAACAAGCTCGATATCAAAGTTGAGGTCCTTGCCGGCCAGCTCGTGGTTGGCGTCGAGCGTCACAGCCTCGGGCGTTACGTCGATGACCACGGCGGGGACGGGCATGCCGCTCGGCGTGGACAGGAAGAGCTTCATGCCCTTCTCGATCTGCTCGATGTTGGGAACCTGTTCGGCCGGGAAGGTAATAACCATCTCGGGATTGTGCTCGCCGTAGGCATCGGCAGCCGGGATGTGCACGGTCTTCTTCTCGCCCACCTGCATGTCGACAACAGCGGCGTCGAAGCCCTTGATCATCTGACCGGCGCCGCAGGTGAACTCCAGCGGCTCGCCGCGATCGTAGGAGCTATCGAACTGCGTGCCGTCATCGAGCGTGCCGCGATAATGGGTCTTGACCTTCTTGCCCTGGTTGGACATGGTAACCTCCGTGATAAGGGCGGCGCACAACGCGGGCCGCCGTGAACATATGGCGCTAACTATACCCTAGTCATACAATTCAATGACAGTTTGCAAAGAAACGCTGCAACCGGAGGAACCATGGCATATCCCGTATTTGACCTACACTGCGACACCGCCGACCGAATCGGCTGGGCCACGCTCGATCTCGACCTGCGCTTTACCGCCGGCACCGACGGTTATTTCCCCGGCGACGAAACGCATCCGCAAGATTTCGACCTCATCGAGGGTAACGCCTGTGCCATCTCGCTCGCAAAGATCGGCAACACGCCGTGGGCACAGTGCTTCGCCACGTTTGTCCCCGACGAGATTCCCACCGCCCACGCCGCGCGCTTCCAGGCGCAAATCATGGCGCATATGAGCGGCCAGGCAATGCTCAACCACGACCGCATGGTCAACGTACGCAGCGCGGCAGACATTCGCCCCGCGCTCAAAGACGGCAAGGTCGCCTGCATCCACACCATCGAAAACGCCACGTTCTTTGCCGAGGACCCCGCGCTGATCGAGGTGCTCAAGAGCTTGGGCGTACTCATGTCATCGCTCAGCTGGAATGCGCAGGGACCGCTCGCGAGCGGACACGATACCCACGCCGGCCTCACCGCCGCCGGCATCGAGGCACTTACGCAGATGGAGCACGCCGGCATGGTGCTTGACGTCTCCCACCTCAACGATGAGTGCTTTGACGAGGTTGTCGCCCACGCCACACGTCCCTTCGTCGCCAGCCACTCCAACTCCCGTGCGGTTTGCGGCGTCAAACGCAACCTTACCGACGACCAGTTCCGCACCATTCGCGACATGGGCGGTATCGTCGGCCTCAACTACTGCAGCGAGTTCCTTTCCAACGACGCAACCGACAAGACCGCCGCAGACGTCACCTTCGACCAGCTAGCGGCACATATCGAGCACTGGCTCGACCTGGGCGGCGAGGACGTCATCGCGCTCGGCGGCGACTGGGACGGTGCCACGGTGCCCGCCTTCCTCTCCGATGCCAGCAAGATGCCCGAGTTCCAGAACATGCTCTCCAAGCACTTTGGCAAGACCGTGATGCAGAAGCTCTGCAGCGACAACGCGCTTGCCTTCTTTGAGCGTTATTAATTTCACATCCCTTGAGCGGGCCGGCATGCCGAACGGTCGACATGCCGGCCCGTCCCCAATCTGAAGGACCGCTTTTGACGCAGCAGTTTACGATTTCCGCATCCCGACCGGATGGGACGCCCATCCCCGTCATCGTTACCAAAAAGCGCGTCAAGAACTTCAACCTACGCGTCACATCGAGCGGTGAGGTCCACGCCAGTGCACCGCTCGGCGCCAGCCGCGAGCGTATCGAAGCGTTTGTGAAGCGCAACAGCGCCTGGATTATCAGCCGACTTGCCCAGCGCGAGCAACGTCAGGCGACGGCGCGAGAGCCGCTCAGTCCCTCGTCCATCATTGCGCTTTGGGGCAAACCCATCACCGTTCAGGATGCACTCGACCACAACTTTGAGCCACCCGCACCGCGGCCCAAGCAGGCTACCTTCGCAAGTTTTATGGGTACCGACGAGCCAAGTGGGTGCACGCAGGCAAAGCAGCGCACAGCCCTCGACGGCCTAACGCCCAAAGAACTCCAGATCCACATCGACCAGCTCTATACGTCCGAAGTCACATCGGCGCTGCGCGATATGGTGCACGCATACGAAATCGCAATGGGTGTCGCCGTTTCCCGCGTTTCCGTACGCAGCACGAAAACCCGCTGGGGCTCATGCACGCCCCAAACCGGCGCCATTCCCATTGCACGCGAACTTGCCGCCTACCCCCTCG
>CAUAEH010000045.1 GCA_958427975.1 uncultured Collinsella sp.
TGGGCGAGCTTTGCCAGGTCGTTATCGAGCATGCGCGTGTTTTCGCCCGAACGCGAGACGAGCTCCTCGGCAGCAGCCGTCGAGATGGACTTACCGTGCTGCGTCGCCATCTGCTGAACACGGCGCGGCAGTTCCCAGCGCTTGGTACCCGAGCAATCGACGATAGCCTTCTTGTCGATCTTGGCGATTGCCTTATACAGGCGCGTATTCTTGGCAAGTGAGTCGGCGATAATGAGACAGACCGTCGTGGGGCTGGGACTTGCGAGGTACTCGACGAGCGGTTCAGAAATCGCCTTGGAAAGCTTGGAGCAGCCGTCGAGGATCACCAGGCGAAACTCGCTACCCATAGGAAAGGTATTGAGCGAGCCGATGATCGACTCGATATCGGGATCTTTAGTCATGTCGCGTTCATCGAGGTTGAACTCAACCATACCCGACTTTTCCAAGCGAGCTTTCATACGCGAGACGGCGTGGTCGCGCTTGACCCCATCGGTACCGACGATCAGATATGCCGGCAGCAGACCGGTTTCGGACATTGCGCTCCCCTCTCGCAGACTCTCGAGTTCGTACCGTGCCATTTTAGCCCAGGGGTCCACCGCGCGCCAACGATGTCATCACGGCCGCTGGGATCGCATCGCAAAGCCCTTCGCAGTCGGCGTGACGGTAATGTCGCCGTGTTCGATGGTGCATGCGAACGCACCACCCGCTTCCTTAACGGCATCGATGCAGGCATCGGATGGATGGCCGTAGCGGTTGCCCTCGCCCGCACTCGCGATAGAGAGCTCGGGCTTAAGCGTGCCCAGCAGGTCTGTGTCGACGGAAACTTTTGAGCCGTGATGCCCTAGCTTGAGCACATCGATATCACCCACCTCCTGTACAAACTCGCGCTCTTGATCGAGTTCGGCATCACCAGTGAGGAGCACGCGCAAGCTCTTGCCTTCCTGAGCATAGGAAAGCAGCAAAACAAGAGAGTCCTCATTGCCCTCGCCATCCACCGTGTCAAACGGCCACATCACACGTGTCCGAAACGCGCCGATATCGACCGTGTCTCCGCAAGCCACCTGCCGATACGTTACGCCGGGGCGATTCAGGACCTCAGCAGGCGCGCCGTCAAGCGCATCGGCCGCGACCACAATGGTTCCAACCGAAAACTGATCGAGCACATCAGGAAGGCCACCCCAATGATCCTCATCCCAATGTGTCACGAAGACGGCGTCGATATGGTGGACGTTATTGCGAACCAACGCCGACACCACGCGCTCATCGAGCCCACAGTCAACGAGCACCACTGCGCCACCCTGGCGTATAAGAATGGCATCGGCCTGCCCCACATCGAGCACCGTTACTGAAGGCGGAGCGAAGCGATCCCAGTAGATGTACGGAATCCCCGCCAGGAGCGCCAAGCAGACAAGCCCAGCAGCCATAGGCCGTGCCTGCGGGCGCGGCCACCAGACTAGAAGGATCCCCAGAAAACACGGCACAAGGTAAATCCACATGCTATCGGGCGGCACGCTCACGGATGCACCCGGAACGGCGGCAAAGAGCTGCTCAAAGAACAGCGCGCAACGAGCGACAATCATGGGCACCACGAGCGCCCAAGCTTGCAACGGCGCCACGAGCGAAAAGAGAACCAGCACGATCGACACAGCAAGCAGGAGACTCACCACCGGACCGATGACCACATTCGACAGCGGAGCAATGAGTGAGAAAATACCAAAAGCAGGAATCGTAATGGGAAGTGTCGCCAGTTGCGAGCACAGCGTGACGGAAAGCATGCTGGCAAAGCCCGATGGCACACCCAACTCACTCAAAGCGTAGGTCGCATAGGGGCAAAAGCACAGAATGGCAAAGACGCTGGCACATGAAAGCTGAAAGCCCATCTCGAACAGCACCGTCGGCCGCAGTAGCACAAAGATGGACATAGTTACGAAGAGTGCCGAAAGGCCGTGCCGGCGACGCCCTGCACCGTTTACGACAAGCGTCGCGAAGACCATGTAGCACGCGCGCACGGCCGAGGGAGACGCACCCGTAAAGGCAGCGTAGCCCACAAGCGTTATCGCCAATATCGCCCGCTGAAGACCACGTGAACACCGAGTCTTTTGCAAGACACCCTCAATCACAAACCCCACGATGGCAAGATGGCTGCCCGAGACAGCGATGAGATGCGCGGTGCCCGTTACCGAAAACCAGTCGCCCGCCGGCTGGGCGCGCAGCTCAGCCGAACGACCGCAGACGACACCGGCTATGAGCGCACGCGCCGGGTCGGTCGCAGGCGCGATGGACGCAAGCAGCCCATTTCGCAGCCGAAGCAGCGGCCCCGGAGAGCCCTCATCGACCGACACAATCCGAACGGCTTTAACCTTGCGCACCTCGCCTCGGAGCACGCGCGAGCGCCCATACGCATCGTTCTCGAAGCGCGAAACGCGGCCGATAACGCGCACATGAGACCCGGCACCAAGCTCGCGGTCGCACGACAGACGAACCTCACCCAAGCGCCTGCCGTCCACGCATGTTTCGCAGGTGTAGGAATACGCCCCATCGTTTATGGACGGATCACCCTGCACGACAAACTCGAGACTGCTTGCCGCTCGACCGTCGAGCGCCTTCGTGGCACTTAGCGCACCCACAGCCCACCACGCCGAAACAATCGAGCCCGTCAGCAAACCGATAGCAGCGGCATATAGCCAACGTTTCCACAAGACAAGTCGCTCACAAGATCGAGCCAGCACCATGCACAGCGACGCCGCAACCGAAATAACTACAAGCGGTCCGACCGCCGATGTCTGCTCCCCCAGCATCGCATCGGCGGCCACGTTGAGCACCAAGACACAGCTAACGCACAGGCCGGCACACAAGGCCATCGTCCATGGCATGAGGGGCCGCGGGGGCATCACATGCTCGCGCTTGGGCGCGCTCATACGCAGATGCAATCTTTGATTTTGGCGAGCTTCTTCTCACCGATCCCCGATACGCGCATCAGGTCGTCGACTGAGGCAAAAGCACCGTTCTTTGTCCGCTCATCGATAATCGACTGAGCCATAGAAGGCCCAATGCCCGAGAGCGTCTGCAGCTCCGCCGCACTTGCCGTATTGATGTTCACGAGCCCCGACGAAGACCCCGCGCCAAGGGTCGTGGCAGCACCACTTTCGGCCCCGCCGACCGCCGCGGCCGCTTGTTGCTCCCCCACCGTCGGAACATAGATCTTTTGGCCATCTGTGATCTTGGACGCACGATTAAGCCCTGTCACATCCGCCTCGGCCGTAAGCCCTCCGGCGGCATCGATCGCTTGGGACACCCGTGCTCCTTCTTTGAGCCGATACACGCCAGGCCTCACAACGGCGCCATCCACATCGACGTACACCTCGGCGGCAGAGGAACTCTTGGCAGACGACTCATCGGCATCATCAGGAGACGTATCACCGGACCCGCGCGCATCCGAGGCGCTCGCCTCATCACTACGCTCAAACGACACGCCACTGGAGCGGCTATTAAAACTTGCCATCGCTAAGCCACTCGCGGCGGCAATGACAACCAGAATCGCCACCACCACCGCTTTATGCCCGAGCAGCTTTTCTGCCCAGCGGTCCATACGTTTAACCCGTTCGTGTTGCTCACGCTGCGCCATAGCAAACACCTCCCAACACCATCGTGTCAGGAAACGAACACCGCAACCTCCGCACGTCCACACTGATTATCGCGGTCAAACCAAAAGCTGACCAAAACCTTGCGGAAAAGTGTCCATTTATTCAGGAACACGTCGACAAATGAACCGTTTGTCGTCAAATGTCCAGATAGAAAAAGACCGACGATACAGGCGCATCGTCGGTCTATGCAGGCAATTACTCGTGATCTTGGTAAATCTCACGCGGAGCAAGCTCCGAATGTTTGCGTTTTAAGGTCTTAGGGGCCTTATACGTGTTGCTGGAGAAGTCAATGTACTCGGTCTGCTTAAGCAGGCGCTCGATCATTTCCTCGTGGTCGAACAGCTCCCAGGCCTCGTGCACGGCATCGAGTTTGGCGTGCGTCTCGGGACGACGCGGCATAAACAGCGTGCAGCAGTCGGGCGCTGCCTCAGTGGAAATATCGAACGTACCGATCTCCTGAGCGCGCGCAATGATCTCCTGCTTGTCAGACCCGATGAGCGGACGGAACACAGGAATCTTCACGGCCTCGTTGACGGCCATGATGTTCTCGAGCGTCTGGGAGGCAACCTGACCGAGCGACTCGCCGGTCACGATGGCCTTGGCGCCCTCGATATGCGCGATGCGCTCGGCAACCGAATACATGATGCGGCGATACATGATCACGCGTAGGTTGCTGGGGCAGGCGACGGAAATCTCACGCTGGCAATCGCCAAACGGCACCACGTACAGGCGGCCGATCTGCACACCCGGCTCAAGCGCACGGATGATGTCCTGCACCAAATATTCGCTCGTATCGGGTGTCTGCGGACGACCGGAGAAATGTACCGGCACGCACACCGCGCCGCGCCGCGCGAGCATCCAGGTCGCCACCGGAGAATCGATGCCCGACGACAGAAGCGTCACGACCTTGCCGGCAGAACCCACCGGCAGGCCGCCCACGCCGCGCTCAGAGCGCGCATACACGTAGACGCTACCCTGGACCACCAGTACGTGCACCATCGCATCGGGGTCGTGCATTTGAACCTTTTTATCGGGGAAGGCCTCGCACAGCACCTCGCCCACCTGACGATTGATATCAATCGAGGTGAGCTCATAGTCGGTATTGGAGCGCTTGGCGTGCACCTTAAACGAATCGAAGGGGCCAAATTCGCGCAGCGCCTTGACGGCGGCGGCGCAGTACTCCTGCGGGTCGCGGTTGGTGTGGTACGCCAGGGACACACGGGCAACGCCGGGGACGGTGCGGATGACACGCGCCGCCTCATCGGCCTGATGCTCGTTAAAGGTCACGAGGATATAACCGGAAATTCGAGACACGGCGTTCACGGAAAAGGCGGCCAAAGCCGCCTTAATGTTATCCATGAGGATATGCTCAAAATGTGCGCGGTTCTTACCTTTCAGTCCAACCTCGTGATAGTGGACCAGGCAGACGCGAGCTGCCATTTAGGCTTCAGCAACCTTATGGCCGAGCGCCTTCTCGTAACGGGCCTCGTCGTAGGAGATATCGCCGTCGACAATCTCGTCCATAGCCATCGAGATGGTATCGGCGCCGGAGAGCGCGATGGTGATGTCGTCGACATCCTGAACGGCAAGCACGCGGTTATGCTGGCCGCGCAGCATACTATTGATGTCGCAGGCACGCTTGGAGGCAAGCGAAGCGAGCAGGAAGCGGTTGTGATCGGTCTTCTCCAGAAGATCGTCAATGCAAGGCTTTACAACGGACACGGACCTCAGATCCTTTCATGCATATCGAGAACGCGAACGAGCTCGTCGGTCGCGCGGTCGAGATCGTCATTCACCACGACGTCGTCGTAGCGGTCGGCAAGGGCAAGCTCATGGGCGGCGTTTGCCATGCGCAGCTCAATCGTCTCGGGCGTCTCGGTACCGCGACCGACCAGACGCTCGCGGAGCACCTCGAGCGAGGGTGGCTTGATAAAGATCAGCACGGCCTCGGGAAAACGCTCCTTGACCTGCAGGGCACCCTGGACATCGATCTCCAAGATGAGTGACGAACCAGAGGCGAGCTTGGACTGGACCTCGCTCACCAACGTGCCGTAGCAGTTACCGTGGACCTCGGCCCACTCAACAAACTCACCGTTTGCCACGCGGCGGTCGAACTCCTCGCGCGTCAGGAAAAAGTAATTGACGCCATCGACCTCGCCTTTACGTGGGGCTCGCGTGGTAGCCGAAACCGTCAGGCCCAGGTTAGAGCGACGCTCGCGCACACGAGTGACGAGCGTGCCCTTGCCTGCGCCTGACGGTCCAGAAATCACAAAGAGCTTTGAATCCTGAGCGCTCACTTATTTGGTCAGCTGCTCGAGGAGCTGCTCGCGCTGACGGACGCCAAGGCCCTGGACGCGACGGGTAGCGGAGATGCCGAGCTCCTCCATGATCTTGGCGGCCTTGGCCTTGCCATAACCGGGGAGAGACTCGATGAGGGTGGAAACCTTCATGCGGGAAGCAATGGGGTCATCGGAGTTGAGCACGGATTCGAGGGACTTCTCGCCCTTCTTGATCTGCTCACGGAGCTCTGCGCGAGCGTGACGCGCGGCGGCAGCCTTCTCAAGAGCCTGCTTGCGCTGCTCATCGGTAAGCTGAGGGAGTGCCATTCGTACCTCCAAATAGTTGGGTTATATCTGATTCAATATTTGGCATTTTAGCACGTAAAACGTACAAAATGGCCAAACGCGGCTCCATAGGTTAGACGATACCCGCAAAAAGTGCAATATATCGCGCTAAAAGATGAGCCCCTGACCTGCGATTCCACACAAAGGATGGGAAAGTTTTCGCAGGCACAGGGGCTAATTTGTGCTAATGAGACCCAAAAGTGGTGACTTAAGGGAATCTTTTATGCGACGTTTTCGACCAGCTCGGCAACGATGGCGTCAAACGCGGCAACCGGATCATCGGCGCCGGTAATGGGGCGGCCAACCACGATATGGCTCGCGCCGCGCTCGATAGCCTGGGAAGGCGTGGCCACGCGGGACTGATCGCCCAGCGCAGCACCAACCGGACGCACGCCCGGGGTCACGATCAATGCATCGGGGCCCAGAAGTTCACGCATGTCATGAGCCTCCATCGGCGAGCACACGATGCCGTCGATACCGTTGGCCTGGGCGAGTTTTGCCAGACGGGCGGCCTCCTCGGCAACGGGCGACTCGACACCAATCTCGCTCAGCGCATCCTGATTCATGCTCGTAAGCACGGTGATGGCGACGAGCTTGGCTCGATCATCGCGCGCTTCCTCAGCCCCCTCACGGCAGGCGGCGAGCATAGCGCCCGAACCCAAGCCATGAACCGAAAGCAGGTCGGCACCGGCAAGCGAGGCCGAACGAGCGGCACCGCGCACCTGATGCGGAATGTCATGGAACTTAAGGTCGAGGAAGACCTTGAAGCCCAGGTCCTTAAAGGTCTTGACGATCTCGGGACCTTCGGCGTAATAGAGCGTCATACCCACTTTAAGCCAGGCGGCATGGCCCGAAAGCTCATGAGCGAGCTCGAGCGCACGCTCACGGTCGCAGTCGAGGGCGACGATAACGCGGTCGCGGGCATCGGTCTCTAGCATTCGAAAGCACCTACCAGCTCGTTGATGTCCTTCACGCCCTGGGACTCGGCCCAGGCCTCGAGCTCGCGCGCGATCTTAATCGAGACGCACGGATCGACGAAATTGGCCATACCGACCGATACGCAGGTGGCGCCGGCCAGGATAAACTCGGCCGCGTCCTCACCGGTCATGACGCCGCCGACGCCGTTGATGGGGATATCGACGGCCTGGGCAACCTCCCAGACCATACGAACGGCGATGTGGTGGCACAGCGGACCCGAAAGGCCGCCCTTAGGCTTGGCCACACGGGACTTGCGGGTATGAACGTCAATGGCCATACCCTGGATGGAGTTGATGACCGAAAGGCCATCGGCTCCCGCGGCCTCGAGGGCGCGGGCGATCTCGGCGACGTTGACCGGGGCCATCTTTACGAACAGCGGCTTGTCGGTCACCTTGCGGCAGGCGGCCATGACGCCAGAGGCGCCCTCGGGCGTGGAGCCCATGGCGGCACCGCCGGCGGCAATGTTGGGGCAGCTCACGTTGATCTCATAGCCGGCAGCCCAGGGGCACAGCTCGACATACATCTCGAGCGCACGAACAAACTCGTCCACGGAATGACCGGCGACCTGGCAGATGACCTGGCAACCGTCCTTGGAGAGCTGCTCGAGCCACGGACCGGACTCGCGGGCGAAAGCGGCCACACCAGGGTTCTGCAGGCCCACGGAATTGATCATGCCGCCGGGGATCTCGGCCATGCGGGGTGCGGGATTGCCGGGCCAGGGCTCGGCAGCGCAACCCTTGGTGGTGATGGCACCCAGCTGGGAGACATCGAAGAAGTTCTGGAACTGCCAACCGTAGCCAAAGGTACCGGCTGCGGTGTTGATGGGGTTCTGCATCTTGACGCCGCCGAAATCGACGGCCATGTTCACGGTACCCACTAGAAGACCACCACCTTGGAAGCATCGAACACGGGGCCGCACATGCAGGCGCCCTTCATACCGTCGACCGTCTCGACATTGCAGGTGTTGCAGGCACCAAAGCCGCAGCTCATCATGCGCTCGAGCGACACCTCGCAGTACGCGCCGGCCTCGGCGGCAGCGGCGGCAACCTTCTTCATCATGACGGCGGGACCACAGCTGGCGACGTAGTCGTAACCGCCCTCGCCGAGCAGCTCGGCGGCAGGATCGGTGCAGAAGCCGTGCGTGCCCAACGAGCCGTCATCGGTGCACACGTTGACCGTGGCTCCCAGCGCGCGAAACTCATCGACGCCCACGGCCTTGGAAGCGGTGCCAAAGCCCAGGCATACGTCAACGTCCACGCCCTGCTCGGCAAGCATGCCAGCCAGGCAGAGCACGGGCGGAACGCCAATGCCGCCGGCGACGAGCAATGCTTTCCTGGTACCCTCGGGCACGAACCAGCCGCGGCCGCCAGGGCCCAGCAGGTTGGAGGTGGAGCCAGGGGCCATCTGCGACAGACGACGGGTATCATCGCCCACGACGGCGTACCACAGCTCGACGGTGCCGGCCTCGGCGTCGGCACGATAGAAGCTCAGGGGCACGCGAAGCAGCGAGGAAGCATCGCCCGGCACGGCGATATTCACGAACTGACCGGGCTTGAGCGCACTTGCAAGCTTGGGGGCCGAGATAACGAGCGAGAAGATGCCGTCGGCGATCTCCTGGTTCGAGACGACCTCGAAGTCGTGCATGCGTGCAGTGGAAGGTGTGGGCATAGACGCTCCAATCCCCCATGCGGTTGCATGGACCAAACGAACAGAAAGCGCGGCACCGCAAGGGCGCCGCGCACAAAAGCGATAAGGCTATGCTAGCAGATGCAGCCGTCGGCAAGCGTCTGCTTACCGCCGACGAACACATCGGTGGCACGACCGGTGAGCGTACGGCCGGCAAAACCGGAGTTCTCGGCGCGCGACTCGTAGCCGTCCTCGCCGACCGTCCAAGTTGCAGCGGGGTCGAAGACGGTCAGGTCGGCAACGGAGCCCGCCTTGACCTGAACCTGGTCGAGGCCCAGGATCTCACGCGGCTTGATGGCCATGAGCTCGACCATGCGGCCCATGCTCATCTTGCCCGTGTTGACCAGCTCGGTGAGCACAAGCGAAAGCGAGGTCTCGAGGCCAATCATGCCGAAGGGCGCAAGCTCGAACTCGCGAGCCTTCTCCCACGGGGTGTGGGGAGCGTGGTCGGTGACGATGACGTCTACGGTGCCGTCGATGACGCCCTGACGGATAGCCTCGGCGTCTTCATCGGTACGCAGCGGCGGGTTGACCTTGAGCGAGGTGTTGTAGGTCTCGTCCAGGTCGTTCTCGGTCAGGAACATGTGGTGCGGGGTGGCCTCGCAGGTGACCTGCACGCCAGCTGCCTTACCGGCACGCACGAGCTCCAGGCCATGGGCGGTGGAGATGTGCTGGATGTGCAGCTTGGCACCGGTCAGCTTGGCGATCTCGATGTCGCGAGCGATCTGCAGCTCCTCGCCTGCCGCCGGCCAGCCCTCGAGGGCCAGACGAGTAGAGACCTTGCCCTCGTTGATCTGGCCGTGACCGACCAGGTCCTCGTCCTGGCAATGGCTCATAAAGACCTTGCCGAACATCTTGCCGTAGTCCATGCAGCGACGAAGCATGCCTGCACCCTGCACGCCGCGACCGTCGTCGGTGAAGGCGACGGCGCCGTGGGCGACCATATCGCCCATCTCGGACATGGCCTCGCCCTTAAGACCGCGGGTCATGGCGCCAGAAGGATAGACGCGGCAGTGGCCGACCTCGGCAGCGCGGGACTTGACGAACTCAACGACGGTACCGTTATCGGTAACGGGGTCGGTGTTGGGCATGGCGCACACGCCGGTGAAGCCGCCCTTGGCAGCTGCGCGGGTGCCGCTCTCGATGTCCTCTTTGACCTCGTAGCCGGGCTCGCGCAGGTGGACGTGCATGTCAACCAGGCCAGGGACGAGGTACTTACCGGAAAGGTCGCGGACCTCGGCTCCCTCGGCGGCGAGGTTCTCGCCGACCTCGGCGATCTTGTCGCCGTCAATCAGGACGTCAACGACACCGTCAAGCTCGACAGACGGGTCGACGACGTGGGCATTCTTAAGAAGCAAGGCCATTATCGGCACCTCCAAGCAGCAGATACAGGATAGCCATACGCACGCAGATACCGGCGTAGACCTGCTCCAGGATGACGGAGCGTTGCGGGTGGTCGGCCATATAGGAGTCGAACTCGACGCCGCGGTTGATGGGGCCCGGGTGGCAAATGATCGCGTCGGGCTTCATGAGCTTCTCGCGGTCCTTGGTCAGGCCGAAGAGCTTGTGGTACTCGCGAATCGTGGGGAACGGGGCACCCTCGAGGCGCTCCTGCTGTACGCGCAGCATGTAGACGACGTCCAGCTCGGGCAGGACGGAATCGAGGTCGCTCGTCACGTGGTCGCAGCCCAGAACCTCGGGCGCCGGCGGCAGCAGCGTGCCGGGGGCGACGGCGTAGGTCTCGCAGCCCATGATCTTCAACGCGGGGATCAGCGAGCCGCAAACGCGGGAGTGGGAGATGTCGCCGACGACGGCGACCTTCAGACCGTGGAAGTCACCCTTGTGCTCCCAGATGGTGTACAGGTCGAGCAGAGCCTGCGTGGGGTGGTTATGCTTACCGTCACCGGCGCAGATAACACTCGCGGGCGAATTCTGCGTGACGATGTAGGGAGCACCAGCATGCTTGTCGCGCACGACAATGCAGTCAATCTTGTAGGCGTTGAGGGTCTCGACGGTATCGACGAGGCTCTCGCCCTTGACCGTGGAGGTCGAGGAGCCGCCGAAATTGAGGCTGTCGGCCGAAAGACGCTTCTCGGCGAGCTCGAAGGAGCTGCGGGTACGCGTCGAGGGCTCGTTGAACATGTTGACGATGGTCTTGCCCTTGAGCGTGGGGACCTTCTTGATGGCACGCTCGTTGACCTCGGAGAACGCCTTGGCGGTCTCGAGGATGAGCTTGATGTCCTCTTCGGAGTACTCGGTAATGTCAATCAGGTGCTTATGGTTGAACGCCACGGTACTACTCACCTCCCAGCGGCGCGGAGCCCACGTGGGAACCCGGCGCGACGTCGTTGATCTCGACAGCGGTACGGCCGTCGACTTCCTTCATATATAGGTGCACGTTCTCCTCGTGCGACGAGGGAACGTTCTTGCCGACAAAGTCCGGCGAGATAGGGAGCTCGCGGTGACCGCGGTCAACGAGAACTGCCAGCTCGACTCGGCTCGGACGACCCAGGTCCATAACGGCGTCCAGAGCGGCGCGGATGGTGCGACCCGTGTACAGGATGTCGTCCACCAGCACGACGCGCTTGCCGTCGACGCTGAAGGGAATGTTGGTAGCGTGGATCGCGGGAGCGAAATTAGTCGCATAGTCATCGCGATAGAAGCTGATGTCCAGGCTGCCGAGCGGAACGTCGACACCCTCGATCTCCTTGATCGCCTCGGCGAGCTTCTTTGCCAGAAGGTCGCCGCGCGTGACGATGCCGACCAGAGCGAGGTCTTCACAGCCCTCGTTGCGCTCGAGAATCTCGTGCGCGATGCGGGTCATCGCTCGGTTGACGGCGGTCTCGTCCATGATGACCGCCTTGGGGGAAGTCGTGCCCATCGATCTCCTTCCTCACATGTCTTGACTGCTGACACAGTCAAAAAAATAGATGCCCGACCGCTCAAAGCGGACCAGACACCCACAGGAAGTACTACTCATTGGCAGCTATGTAATTCCATGTGGGTATCTCGTACCCCTTTAATGGTCAAGGCATAGTGTAGCCAACCTCGGGCTCAATTGCGAGCATAAATACAAGTCAATCCGTAAACGGAGCCAATAGCTCCATAAACCTATATATATTTGTGGGACGCGCTTGAAAACCTTGTTGCGAGCTGGCATAATCCCCTCTGCTGCACGCAAATCGGATCTACGTCCAGGGCCGTGGCGTGGGCACTATCGCCAAAAGAGAAATATCTCTGTGTAGATTGCGCACAGAGACATGCTTCTGTGCTATAGTTCAGGCTTGTTTGTTAACGCGACATGTTCGTTTGTCGCCCAAGGAGGGTCAGTTATGTCCAAAGTTTGCGAAGTTTGCGGTAAGCACCCCGTTGCCGGTCGCTCCATCAGCCACTCACACCGCGTCACCAACCGTAAGTTCCGCCCCAACATCCAGCGCGTCTACGTCGTCGTCGATGGTCACCGTCGCAAGATGAACGTTTGCTCCACCTGCCTCAAGTCCGGCAAGGTTGCGCGCTCCTAAATAAGGTCTTACCAACAAGTACCTCGGACTCTCCGGGTCAAAGACCTCGCGTTCACATAGAACTTACCAAAGGCGTCCTCTCATGTGGAGGGCGCTTTTTTGCACTCATTGGGGACAGACTTACATGAGTGCTTTCACGCATTTGGGACAGACATGACGCATGCCGGCAGCGGTTCGCCCCCCCCTGTCTCACGCTGCCTCATTCCAGCCTATGGTGGCCTTGGTCACGCTTGTAGCGCCGATACCGGTGATACGGGCAATTTGCTTGACCGTGAGATGCGCCCGCCTGAGCCTCAGAAGACAGGCATCGCGTTCGGGGCGTGGCAGAGCCTTGAGCAGCGCAGGATCTATGCTCGGCAGGACTTCGCGCGCGACGGAAAAGGCCTCCTCATCGGGGATCCGCCGGCGTGGAAGAACCTCCACTGACCAGATGCGCCCGGCAACTTCCTCGAGATGCTCGCAATAACGACGAGACCCGCCGACAATATCGAGCATGGGGGCCGCATCACAGGTGTCAAAGGGATCGTAGCCCAGCTGGTATGCCTTGTAGCTTGACCAACGGTATGCCTCGAGCGAGTCGAGCGCGCCTTTCACAGGATTAAGATGGATATAATCGAGCAGCTGTACCGCCTGCGTATCCGACTCAACCGCGACCCGCGAATAGCGATTGTCAAACAGATGGCCCGTTCTTCCCGTTTTCCCATTGAAATATTTAGCATATGCCGTCAATGCGCACTGCATTGCCTTTGAAAGGTTGTCATATGGGTCATCAACCATCAAATGGAAGTGATTGTCCATAAGGCACCAAGCCAACACCGCCACTTCATGGCGTGCAAACCTATCCGCGATGTCCGATAAGAAACGATAGCGGTCGGAGTCATCTTCAAAAATAATCTGCTTGGAGTTACCACGGTCAAAAAAGCGGTAGTAGCCGGTGAGCGAAACGGCGCGGGCACATCGAGGCATATTCTCTCCTTCCAAAACTGTACAGGCAACGCCTAAAAGGAGAGAAGCAACGCGAAATGCTGAGCCTGTGACCTATTTATATCCGATGAGCGGTAATTAACAAGCCCAGAGCGGCAAAATGGCAAAACAATGTCTGTCCCAAATGAGTGAAAGCACTCATGTGAGTCTGTCCCCAATGAGTGGGGCGATGCAGTAGTTGACTAGTTATAGTTGAAACGATTCATTTAGTTGAAGCGTTTTAGTGTGCCTTTTACGGGAATCTTACCGTTCGCCGAATAATTTCTTGCTATCATGCAAGGCGTAGGGTAAATCTCCGATCGCAAGGAGACACAAATGGTGAAAAAGTCACCGGAAAACACTACTCCCGCAATTGTGGACAACGTAGAGGCGCTTGAGGCTAAGCTCGCTCAGATGCGAGAGGCCCAGGCGCTTTTTGCTACGTACACGCAGGAGCAGGTCGACAAGATCTTCTATGAGGCCGCCATGGCCGCCAACAAGGCTCGTATCCCGTTGGCGAAGATGGCCATCGAGGAGACCGGCCGCGGCGTTCTTGAGGACAAGGTCATCAAGAACCACTACGCCGCAGAGTACATCTACAACGCTTACAAGAACACCAAGACCTGTGGTGTCCTGGAGCGCGACGAGGCTTACGGCATCACCAAGATCGCCGAGCCCATCGGCATCGTGGGCGCCGTCATCCCGACGACCAACCCCACTTCCACCGCGATCTTCAAGACGCTGATCTGCCTGAAGACCCGCAACGCCATCATCATCTCCCCGCACCCGGCTGCCGCCAAGTGCACCATCGCCGCCGCCAAGCTCGTGCTTGACGCCGCCGTTAAGGCCGGCGCCCCCGAGGGCATCATCGGCTGGGTCGATGTCCCCTCCATCGAGCTGACCAACATGGTCATGCGCGACGTCGACATCATCCTCGCCACCGGTGGCCCGGGTATGGTCAAGGCCGCCTACTCCTCGGGCAAGCCCGCCCTGGGCGTTGGCGCCGGTAACACCCCGGTCGTCATCGACGACACCGCCGACGTGCTGCTCGCCGTCAACTCCATCATCCACTCCAAGACCTTCGACAACGGCATGATCTGCGCTTCCGAGCAGTCCGTGACCGTCATCGACACCATCTATGACCAGGTTAAGGCCGAGTTCCAGAAGCGCGGCTGCTACTTCGTCAAGCAGGGTGCCGAGATGGAGGCCCTGCGTGCCGCCATGTTCAAGAACGGCGCTCTCGACCACCGCATCCCCGGCATGGCTGCCGCCAAGATCGCCGAGCTCGCCGGCATCGAGGTTCCCGCCAAGACCAAGATCCTGATCGCCGAGGTCACCTCCACCGACCCCGCCAAGGAGGAGTTCTCCCACGAGAAGCTCTCCCCGGTCCTGGCCATGTACCACGCCAAGGACTTCCAGGAGGCCGTCGACAAGGCCGAGCACCTGGTGCTCGCCGGTGGCCCGGGCCACACCGCCTCTCTGTACGTGCACCCCGCCCAGGCCGAGAAGATCAGCCTGTTCGAGCACGTCATGAAGGCCTGCCGTATTGTCATCAACACCCCGTCCTCGCACGGCGGCATCGGTGACCTGTACAACTTTGGCATGAAGCCGTCTCTGACCCTGGGCTGCGGCTCCTGGGGCGGCAACTCCGTCTCCGAGAACGTTGGGGTGAAGCACTTGATCAACGTTAAGACTGTGGCCGAGCGCCGTGAGAACATGCTGTGGTTCCGCGCTCCCGAGAAGGTCTACTTCAAGAAGGGTTCCACGCCCGTCGCCCTCGACGAGCTGGGCAACGTAATGGGCAAGAAGCGCGCCTTCATCGTCACCGACCAGTTCCTCTTCAAGAATGGCAACACCCGCGCCATCGAGGCCAAGCTCGACGAGATGGGCATCGCCCACGACTGTTTCTACGACGTCGAGCCCGATCCGTCGCTGCAGTGCGCACGTCGCGGCGCCAAGCAGATGGCCCTCTTTGAGCCTGACGTCATCATCGCCGTCGGCGGTGGCTCCGCTATGGACGCCGGCAAGATCATGTGGATGATGTACGAGCACCCCGAGTGCAAGTTTGAGGACATGGCCATGGACTTCATGGACATCCGCAAGCGTATCTTCACCTTCCCCGAGATGGGCAAGAAGGCCTACTTCGTCGCCGTCCCGACCTCCTCGGGTACCGGCTCCGAGTGCACGCCGTTCGCCATCATCACCGACAAGGAGACCGGCATCAAGTGGCCGCTCGCCGACTACGCGCTGCTCCCCAACATGGCTATCGTCGACGCCGACAACTGCATGACCGCCCCGCGCGGCCTGACCGCTGCCTCCGGCATCGACGTCATGACCCACGCCATCGAGTCCTACGTCTCCATCATGGCTTCCGACTACACCAAGGGCCTCTCCGAGCGCGCTGCCAAGCTCGTCTTTGAGAACCTGCCCTCCAGCTTCACGAACGGCGCCAAGGACCCGCACGCCCGCGAGGAGATGCACAACGCCTCCTGCATGGCCGGTATGGCCTTCGCCAACGCCTTCCTGGGCCTCAACCACTCCATGGCTCACAAGCTCGGCGCCTTCCATCACCTGCCCCACGGTCTCGCCAACGCCGTCATCCTGACCCGCGTTATGCGCTACAACGCAGCCGAGGCTCCCGTCAAGATGGGTACCTTCTCCCAGTATCCTTACCCCAACGCGCTGCACAACTACGCCGAGATGGCCAAGTACTGCGGCATCGAGGGCAAGGACGACAAGGAGGTCTTCGAGAACTTCATCACGAAGCTCGAGGAGCTCAAGGACTTCATCGGCGTCAAGAAGACCATCGCCGACTACGGTGTTGACGAGCAGTACTTCCTCGACACCCTCGACGAAA
>CAUAEH010000046.1 GCA_958427975.1 uncultured Collinsella sp.
TGTCAGTTAATGCTGGCGTAGGGAGCATGCCGCCTTTACAGGGGCGCTGTCTATGCACAGCGCCCCTTTTCTATGCCAAGGAGGCATGTGCAGTGATTGATTCGGAACAGCTTAAGCAACATATGGTCAAGGCCGTGGAGGAGATTCGCGCTACCAATCCGATGGCCGGCTCCATCACCAACACGGTGACGATCGACTTTGTCGCCAATGCGCAGCTCGCCGTGGGCGGTTCGGCCGCCATGGTCTATCTGCCCGACGAGGGCGAGGCGCTCGTTGCCGGCGGCGGCGCCATCTATCTCAACATGGGCACGCTCTTCCCCATCTACGAGCAGACGATTCCCCGCGCGGCCAAGGCGGCACATGACGCCGGCAAGCCCTGGGTACTCGATCCGGTGGGTCTGGGCATCGGTAGCCTGCGCACCCAGCTGGTAAACGAGCTCAAGCAGTACAAGCCCGCCATCGTACGCGGCAACGCCTCCGAGATCATCGCACTCGCCGGCCTGTGGGGTCTTGAGGGCGAGGCCGCCGACCTGAGCCGTGTACGCGGCGTCGACACCACCGATACGGTCGACGCCGCCCGCGATGCTGCCGTGGCGCTCGCCCGCTACACCGGCGGCGCCGTGGTCGTCTCGGGCGAAGTCGACCTGATCACCGACGGCACGACCGTGGCCAAGTCCCACGGCGGCAGCCCGCTCATGTCCAAGATCACCGGCTGCGGCTGCTCGCAGGGCGGCGTGCTGGCCGTGTACGCCTGCGCCGCCGACCCGTTTACGGCAGCCGTCTGCGGCACCGCCGTCTACAACGTGGCCGGCACGCGTGCCGCCGCTGTCGCCGACGCCCCGGCAAGCTTTAAGGTCGCCTTTATCGACGAGCTCTACCGCGCAACCGCCCAGGACATTGCCGATAACCAACTCGAGCTCGAGGAGGCATAGGCCATGTCCGATCCCGCAACCAATACCGGCATGAACACACTCGTCGCTGTGGCCATCGCCCCGTGTGGCACCGGCGATGAGCTGTCCGCCGAGGTCGCCGAGGTCGTGCGTGTTATTCGCGAGAGCGGCCTTCCCAACCGCACCACCTCGATGTTCACCGAGATCGAGGGCGACTGGGACGAGGTCATGCAGGTCGTGCGCGACGCAACCTTTGTGTTGGCGAGCAAGGGCATCCGAACCGAAGTCGTGCTCAAAGCCGATATTCGACCCGGATTTACCGACACCATGACCGGCAAGCTCGAGCGCATGGAAGCGCAGATCAAAAAGCAGGAGGAAGCACGATGAGCATCCGCGACAACCTTGATATCTCGGCCTATCTGGTACTCGGCCCCGAAAACACCCTCGGGCGCCCCGTGGGCGATGTGGTGGCCCAGGCACTCGACGCCGGCTTTACCTGCATTCAGGTGCGCTCCAAGGTGGCAAGCGCCCGCGAGATCATCGCGCTGACCGGCGACGCCGCTCAGGCTATCGCACAGGCCGGCAAGACCGGTCAGGTCGCCTTGCTGATCGATGACCGCCTGGACTGCGTACTCGCCGCGCGCGAGCAGGGTATTGCCGTCGACGGCGTGCACGTGGGCCAGAGCGATATTCCCGTCGAGGTCTGCCGCAAACTTTTGGGCCCCGATGCCATTGTGGGCCTTTCGGCCCGTTGCGAGGAGATGCTCGAGTACGTCAAGACCGCCGATATGAGCCTGGTCGACTACCTGGGCATCGGCCCGCTCCACGAGACCGAGACCAAACGCGATTGCGGACGCGCAGCCGACGGCTCCATCGTCACCAAGAGCTTTGAGGACCTAGCCGCACTCCACGCGGCAAGCCCCGTGCCCATCGTGGTGGGCGGCGGCGTCAAGACGGCCGACCTGCCGCAGCTCAAGGCCACCGGCGTCGACGGCTTCTTTGTGGTGAGCGCCGTCTGCAGTGCCGACGACCCCCACGCTGCCGCCAAGGAGCTTGTCGACACCTGGCAGCAGGCATAAGCCTAGGCCAAGCAGCTGATTCGCAGCCTCATATCTTCAGCAACGGAAAGCGCATCCCAGTTTGGACCTCCATTCCGGGATGCGCTTTCCGCATGCGACCCTTACCCCGCCAGATACGCTTCCAACGCCGGCAAAGTCGCCTCCGCATCGCGGCGGCCGATCTGATAGATGCGCTCGAGCTCATCGGGCTCGCGGCACAGCGACGGCACTTTCACCGATTCGCTCGGACGCACCACAAAGATTTCGCCGGCAGCCTCGCGACGTGCCAGGTCATCGAGCGTGGCATTGTAAACCTCATGCCGATGCTCAAGCGCTGCGACAAACTCCGGGTAGTGACGGAACACGCGACGCAGCATGGGCATCACGCTGTTGGGCTGCTTCACAAAGCCCGCCGGCTGCGTGAGTACCACGATATTGCGGTCATACCCCTGCGCAAACAGCCATGCACTGGGAATAGAATCAGCCACGCCACCATCCAGATACTTATGCCCGTCAATAGCAACGGGACGCGTCGCCACAGGAATCGCCGACGATGCCCGGATCCACTCGATATCGCGCTCGTCGCCATAGGGCAGGTCGTGGTAGACGGCCTTGCCCGTCTCGATATCGGTGCACACGCACGTAAACCGCATGGGACAGGCGCGATACGCCTCCAAGTCGATGGGATCGCGCTCGATGGGCACCTCGTGATAGGCAAAATCGGCATTGAACATATCGCCGGTCCGCAGCCAGCTTGCTACACCCGCATAGCGCTTATCGGCACAATAGGCCTTGTTATAGCGAATGGCGCGGCCGATCTGGCGCGATTTAAAGTTGTAGCCAAACGCCGCGCCCGCCGAGACACCCACCATATGGTCGCAGGTCAAACCGTGCTCCATCCAAACGTCGAGCACGCCCGCCGTATACATACCGCGGTAGCCGCCTCCCTCGAGTGCAAGCCCCACCGTGCGCGTCATATTTGGCTGTGTCATGCGACCATCTCCGTTCCTGCGTTTAAAACCGGGACAAGTATACCCGTCAACATATACCGCCCCAGTCGCATTTTTCATGCGCACCCAGGCGTTGCGGTTTGGCGAATAATAGCCGCCCGCAGCATGTACACCCATATATAATTCTGCACTGTTGTTTATACTACTCAGCAGTTATCAACAGCGAACATTAGCCGGTAAATTAACCCAACAACGCAGCAAGGCGGGGGCCTGGATACACGCAAAGCGCCGAACAACAACGCGTGTGCACAACGAGCTCGCCCGACGCAATTCGCCCGACCTCAGAAAGCCGCTTACGACATGGATACTGTCAGCAATTACACCGAAACGCTCGAAAAGACCGTCCGCGACCTTCTCAAGCGTCAGGAGGATCTGATCAGGACCGCCTTTACCGACCAGCTTACCGGGCTTGGCAACCGTGGCGGCTTTGCCCGCTCCCTCGAGGAGCTCTGGGAGCAGGACACCCCCGTTACCATGGCGTACGTCGATATCGACAACCTCAAGCACTGCAACGACGTCTTTGGGCATGACGAGGGCAACCGCTACATCTTGCAGGTAAGTCTCTATCTCAAGCTGTATATGAAAGTGGACGAGGCGGCGTTTCGCATAGGCGGCGACGAGTTTGCCATCCTATCTACGATTGCAACCGAGGACGACCTCGCCGAACGTCTGGAACGCTGCCGAACGGTCCTGCTCAAAAACAACGATTCCGAGATGCCCCGCTCGTTTAGCTATGGAGTGTCGTATGCCGACCCCGCCCTGGGCGAAGCCCCCAATCGCATGACGCTCGATGCCGACCATCGCATGTACGACTACAAGCTACGTCATGCCATGCACCTTGATCGACGCAATATCACGCAAGTCCACGCCGACGACTTCGAAATAAGCGATCGCATTTTCGACGCCTTTTCGATGCTCAACGAAGGCCGCTATTTCTTTATCGAGAACTTGGACAAACATCGCATCCTTTGGTCACAAGGCGCCTTGCGCGATCTTGGCCTTCCCTCGGAGCACATAGACAACTGTCGCGATTACTGGAAAACGCGCGTCCATCCCGACGACCTTGAGGCCTGCATCAACGACATCGACCAAGTCTACAACGGCACCAAGCACCGTCGCGTCATGCAGTATCGTGTGCGCAACGCCGTCGGCGACTACGTCCTTTGCCGTGCTCGCGGGTTTCGTATCGACGGCGACGGAAATGTCCCCTCGCTCTATGTCGGCGAGCTCGTCAACCACTCACTTGCCGAAACCGTCGACGCTGCCACAGGCCTCGGAACGCAGCGCATGCTGGCCAACGCCATCGACGCCTGCCGCCGCGATCGTTGCGAGACAGGGCTTATAGCGGTGCGCGTTCGTGGCACGACAAAGCTCAACGAGCTCTACGGGGCCGAGGCTGTCGACAACATGCTTGCCGAATACGCAGGCCGTATGCTGTCGATCACTCGCGGCAGGAGCCGGGTCTACCGTTCACGAAGCGTTCAGTTCGTCGTGCTCAGCAACGACCTAGACCACGAGGCATTCGAGCAACTGACCCGCCACCTTAAAGAGGCCGTTTTCGCTCCTGTTCGAATCGCAGGCGACACCATTACTCCCGTCTGCCTTGTCGTCCCGGCCTTTTACGAGCACTTAACCCATCAAGCGACCGCCGTTTTAGGCGAACTCAACCGTCGCCTTCGCACGGCCGGCGGGCTTGTTCCCAACGACAGCCTCCCCATACCCGAGGCTGAGCGCAAAAGCGCCATCGTCGAACGTATCGACTCGCTCACGGGCCTCTATCGACCCAGCGAGTTTATGCGGCGCGCCAACGCTTTTCTCGAGGCAAGACGCGACGGCGCCTGGTGCATCGCCACGGTCGACATGGGCCACATGCGCCTGTTTAACGAATGGTATGGACAGGCCGAAGGCGACCGCCTGCTTGCCGATGTGGGCACGGTCCTCAAGGACATCGAGAATGCCAACATGGGCGTCGCAGGGTACTGGGGCCAAGATGACTTTTGCGTACTCATCCCCTTTAAGCACATCACCGTCCATCAAATCTACAACCGCGTTCGCGAGACAGTAGCCAGGTATGATGGCGGCGTAGGTTTTTGGCCGTCCATGGGCGTTTACCCCATCGATTCCAATGAGGAGATCACCATCGATGCGCAGGCAAAGTCCATGTTTACCAATCGGCGCGCAAAAAACGACTTTAAGGAGCGCATTGCCATTTTTTGCCCCGAGGAGTACAAGCACGAAATCGTGTTCAACCGCACACTGACCGAATTCCAGTACGCGCTGTCAAATGGTCGCATCACGTACTATCTTCAGCCCCAGGTCGATATGGAAACCGGCGAGATTATTGGCGCCGAAGCACTCACCCGCTGGATTGACAAGGACGGCTCTCTCATTTCGCCCGCAACGTTTATCCCCGCACTCGAGGAAAGCGGCTTTGTAGTGACGCTCGACAAATATGTTTGGCAGGGCGTCGCCATGTGGCTCCGCGAGCGCCTCAATCGAGGACTTCGCGTGGTTCCGATTTCCCTCAATGTGTCGCGCGTAGACATTCTTGCCTGCGATGTCGCCGAGCATATGGGGTCGCTCGCCGCCCAGTACAACCTGCCGCCCGAACTCATGCACATCGAGATCACCGAGACCGCCTATACCGGAGAGTCCGAGGCCGTGGATAAGCTGACCGCGGATCTGCACACCCGTGGCTTCTCGACCTACATGGACGATTTTGGCACCGGCCAGTCCACGCTCGCGATGCTCAAGAACGTCAACGTCGACGTCATCAAGCTCGACCGCACCTTTGTGCCCACCGACCGCGATCAAGGCCGCAGCACGCAAATCATTTCATCGATGCTCGAAATGGCGCAGTCGCTCCATCTGCCCGTCGTGGTTGAAGGCGTCGAGACAAATGAGCAGGCGAACATGCTACGACAAATGGGCGCCCGCTACGCTCAGGGCTTCCTCTACTACCGCCCCATGCCGGCGAAGGATTTTGAGGCATTGCTCGATGGTGGCAATAACAACTGATACGCTCGCGCGCAAAACGCCACCGTCGAAGGAGATATTTGTCTCCATTAGCTAACTTATATCCCCAATTCAAACCGAATTGGGGATATGATACAAACCGTTGTTCCGCCCAAGGAGGTTATCCATCATGAACGAGTCATATCGCCTGGGCGAGCAATCGATTATTGCCTATCTTCAGCGACTTGCGAACGGCGTCTCGACCGCTGAACTCGATGTTGCCGCGCTGCCTGCTGAGCTACGCGCCGTTGGTGAGCAACTGCAAAAGACGCATGCCATCCTGCAACAAGAGCGCCAGCTGCTTGAGCGCAACGCCTATATCGATCCGCTCACCAACTTGGGCAACCGCAACGGATTCGACCGTCACGTCGAGCAACTCTGGCGCAAAGGCGACCCCTTCACCTGCGCCTATATTGACATCGACCATCTCAAGCATTGCAATGATAGGTTTGGCCACGCCGAAGGCAATCGCTATATTCTGAGCATCTGCCGCACGCTCTCCGAAACCATGGAGCACGATGAGATGCTGTTCCGTATCGGTGGAGACGAGTTTGTGCTCATCTCGCTCTCCGCAAACGAGATTGAACTCGAGCAGCGCTTGGAGCAGGTACGTACCAGGCTGATCGAGGCGAGCTCAGGTGGCAAGGCGCCCATGATCGGCAGCTTTAGCTTTGGCTGCTCGCGCGTCGATCCACTTGCTGGCGACACGCGTCGCCAGATGACGATGGATGCCGATCGCAAGATGTATCGCTATAAGCTTATGCATCGTGTGCAGCAACCGAAAGACAGTGACGCGCCGCAACGCCCAATCGTCGATCAGCTTCCCTGCAACGACCGGGTGTTCCAAGCGATCTCCATGAGCTCCGAGACGCGCTATCCGTTTATCCTCAATCTCGATACGGGAGAATCGCAATGGTCGGTTAACGCCGTGCGCGATTTTGACCTGCCCTCCCAGCACCCTTTTAACTCACTCGACATGTGGCTCGCCCGCGTTCATCCCGAGGACCGCGACAACGTACGTGCCGAACTCGACATGGTGATAAACGGCACGTGGCACTTCCACTACATGCAGTATCGCGTAATGGATGCCACCGGAAAATACGTGCTTTGCGACTGCACGGGCTACCGCTTGGACGGCACCGATACCGAGCCCGGCATGTATGTGGGCATTATCATCAACCGAAGCTTGGCAGATACGACCGATTCCGTGACCGGTTTGGGCGATGTCCACGCACTGGTCAACGCTATTGGCGAAATGCGTCGCGTGGCGCGCAAGGCGGGGTTGATCGCCATTAAAATCGATGATATCGCTCAGGTCAATGCCCGTTTTGGCTTTGATGCGGGCGACCGTGTTTTGGCAGAATGTGCCGCCTGTCTGGTGGAATGCTCGCGCGGTAAGGGTCGTATGTTCCGCTCGACGGGGCCGATGTTCGTGGCGCTTTTCGACGACTTTGATCCCGAAGAAACCGATGCGATTGCAGAGGAAATCGAGCGGTTCCTGGGTTCGCCCGTGCTCTTTGGCCCATTTGAATATCAGCCGCCCATTCGCGTGGCCACGCTCCATCTGGACGGCGTCGACCGTCAGCCCGTTTCGATTTTGAACGAGCTCAAAGCGTTGCTCGGGAAAGCCGTGCAGGTGCCAGGTACCAAACTGGATTAGCACCGCGCCCGCGCCGCCTCCCCCATCGTGCGATAATCCTCTGCAGAAGTCACCAAAAGCAGAGGGAGTTTGTGATGAAGGTTCTTTTGGTCAATGGCAGCCCCAAGGCAAACGGCAACACCGCCCGTGCACTCGCCGAGGTCGCCGAGCAATTGCATGCCGAGGGTATCGATACCGAGGTGTTCCAGCTGGGCGCCAAGCCCATTCGCGATTGCATTGGCTGCGGTCAGTGCGGCAAGCTCGATTGCCGCTGCACCTTTGACGACGACGTGGTCAACGAGCTGATCGCTGCCGCCGAACAGGCCGACGGTTTTGTCTTTGGCTCGCCTGTCTACTACGCGCACCCCAGCGGCCGCATCCTTTCGGCACTTGATCGCGCCTTCTATGCCGGCAGCAAGGCCTTTGCGCACAAGCCAGGCGCTGCCATCGCCGTCGCCCGTCGCGGCGGCACGTCGACCACCTTCGATGTGCTCAATAAGTACTTCACCATCAACCAGATGCCCGTGGTTGCCTCCACGTACTGGAACAACGTGTTTGGCTGCGTGCCCGGCGACGCCGACGGAGATGCCGAGGGCCTGGCCACTATGCGAAACATCGGCAAGAACATGACCTGGCTCCTGCGCTGCATCGAAGCTGGACAGGCCGCCGGCATCAACGCACCCGAGGCAGATCGAGCAACGACCAACTTCATCAGGTAGAACGGCGGAACAAATACATGAACGTGCAGATTTTTGGCACCAAAAAGTCCTTCGATACCAAGAAAGCACAGCGCTTCTTCAAAGAGCGCCGCATTAAGGTGCAGTTTATCGACCTTAAGGAAAAGGAGATGAGCAAGGGCGAGCTCACGAGCGTGATGCAGGCGGTCGGCGGCATCGACAAGCTGCTCAACCCCAAGGCCAAGGACGAGGAGACGCTCGCGCTCATCCAGCACCTCACCCCTAGCCAGCGCTTCGACAAGCTGCTCGAGAACCAGCAGGTTCTAGCCGAGCCCATCGTGCGTAACGGCAAAAAGGCCACCGTCGGTTATTGCCCCGATGTATGGGGAGCCTGGGAGTAGCCTGTGTTATTTGCCAACGCGTGGGTATAAGAGCAGGCGTTTGGCATATGATTCAACTGTAAGCCATGTCTAACAAAGGAGGGCACATGCCCAACAAGCCCGTGAAGATCATCATGCTTACCGGATACCTCGGTGCCGGCAAGACCACGCTGCTCAACCACATCCTCGCTAACGATGGCGGCATCCGCGCCGCTGTAATCGTCAACGACATCGGCGAGATCAACGTCGATGCCAGTCTCATCGCCGACGGCGGTCTTTCCGAGACCGACGACCTCATCCCGCTCACCAACGGCTGCATCTGCTGCACGCTTTCGGATGACCTGGCCAACCAGCTGCAGGGCATCGCCGATTCAGGCAACTTCGATTACATCATCATCGAGGCATCGGGTATTTGCGAGCCTATCCCCATCGCCTACACCATCTCGAGCTTCTGCGACGAGGCCAAGGTGGGCGGCGAGCCCAAGCTCGCACTCGACAACATCGTGGCCGTGGTCGATTGTGCCCGCATGTACGACGAGTTCAACGGCGGTCGCGACCTGCTGGCAGAGGATATCGACGAGGACGACATCGAGAGCCTGCTCATCCAGCAGATTGAATTCTGCTCCACGCTGATCCTCAACAAGACCGATACCGTGAGCCCTGAGCAGATTGCCGAGCTCAAGGCTATCGTGCGCAGTCTGCAGAAGGACGCCGTAATCGTCGAGGCTCAAAACGGTGAGGTCCCCATGGAGGAGCTGCTCGATACCGGCCGTTTCGACTTTATGCGCGCCTACAACTCCGCCGCCTGGATCGAGGCCATGGAGCATCCCGAGGAGCACGACGACCCCGAGGTGCTCGAGTACGACATCGAGACCTTTGTGTACTCGCGCCGCAAGCCGTTTGACCTGCAGAAGTTTACCGATTTTGTTGAGCAGGAGTGGCCCGACGAGGTCATCCGCGTCAAGGGTCCGCTGTGGCAGACCGGCGATCCGGACATGTGCTACATGTTTGAGCAGGCCGGCCACCAGATGCGCCTGATGGAGAACGGCCTGTTTGTCGATTCGGCGCCCGAGGGCGAGAAGCAGAAGATCATCGACGAGAACCCCGAGATCATGCAGATTTGGGACGACGAGACGGGCGACCGCATGACGAGCCTGTGCATCATCGGCCGTCACATGGACAAGGATACGCTCATCGCCTCCCTCGATGCCTGTCTGACCGACTGGCACCGCGCCTAGGTTTATCCAAGCGGGTATTTTTCCGCCTACGTAACCGCCAAACCACCACGAAGGTGCCTGTCCCCTTCGTGGTGGTTTTTCGTTCTGAGCCAAGGAGATTCATGTTCAACATCGTGCTGTATGCGCCCGAGATTCCGGCCAATACGGGCAATATCGGCCGCACCTGCGTGGTTACCGGCGCCCGCCTGCATCTGGTGGAGCCGCTGGGCTTTTCGCTCGACGACAAGACGGTGCGTCGCGCCGGCCTGGGCTACTGGCAAAACTTGGACGTGACGACCTATGCCGACTGGGAGGATTTCCTTGCGCGCAATGACCTCTCCCCCGCCGACGAGCGCCTACATCTGCTGACCAAAAAGGCACTCCGCACCTATGCACAAAGCACCTACCGCGACGGTGACTATTTGGTCTTTGGCAGCGAGAGCTCGGGCATTCCCGAGCCACTGCTTGCCGCAGCGCCCGAGCGCTGCGAGCGCATCCCAATGCTGCGCGATTGCGACTCACTCGATAACGCCGAGGCTTGGGAAGCTCACGAGGAATCGTTGGGGCATACCGAGGACAGCCACGAGGCCATCCTTCAACAGGACATCTGCGGCAACTTCGTCGACCCGGACGACTACCGCATTAGTGCGCTCAACCTCTCCAACAGCGCCGCCATCGTCCTCTACGAAGCTCTGCGCCAGGCAGGCTTTCCGGGAATGTGACAAAGGGACAGTCTCGTTGCCATATCGGACAATTGTCACATTGACACCCTTCAAACGAAATCAGAGATGCCCGCTATCGCAACGTAAGGCATCGCGATAGCGGGCATTCAGCTGAATCAGTAATTTGATTTCAAAGGTAGATATTAATCTTCGAATTCGACATTGACCCTTACGTCTGGACCACAGAACGTCGACACCTGCTTTTTCACCAGTTTTACTGCACGTTCATCAGATTTTTCCAGCATGCCACTTTCTTGAACCTTTTGCCTCTGGTCCTTATCAGCCTGCTGAAGCAATTTATTTAAATCGTCCGTACTGACCTGATTCCAATTAAGAAAACCATTGTCCTCAACGTACTTTTTAAGCGAGTTCGGATCCGTTGACAACGTCACGATCTCGGAATGCGGAAGCGTAACATTAACAGATTTTATTACCGACTCGTTGTTTTTCGAACGATGGACTTTTACCTTCAGGTTCTCATCGTCTACGTTCAGGCCGATATCCGCCTTGCCATCGATGGTCGCCACATATCGCTTAGTAGTAAATGGGTTGTTAAAACCAAACGGATTCCCTGCATCGTCAATATATAGAACCTGAGTAAAATCGTATTCGTAGGTAAGCAACTTCGTTACCGGCTTAATTTCTTCCCGAATCGAATCATCGCTTATAACGGTCTGATCGCGCGTCAACCACAGGTACACGCAGCCGCCACAAGCTGCAATCAAGCCTAACGCCAATAGGGCGACAATTATCTTCTGGCCAATTGTTTTAAACGGATTGGAAACGCTCATTTAGCCCTTGTCCTCCAGTTGTCCTCAGGGTAATTACGGACTCAATTCATTTATATTGGGTTTTGATGTCAACCAATTCAGAAAGGAAGGACTTAAATCCAACATAATATGAATACACATTCATACGTTAATTTAATACCTATTCTGCTGCACGTAACTTTAGAAAGATTGGGGCACAGACCATAGGCCGGCACCCCAATCCATACATAGGCATCATAACGCGTTGATCATTCGATCATATGCCCAACTTAATCAACTGAAACGCTGACATCCATCCGCTGATCTCGGTCGCTATATCCGATCATCAGTTCCCGTCCCTTTTTATCCTTTGCGCAAAAACTGCTGTCATACGAATATTCGATGTCCTTGTATCCCTTTTTCTTGCAAGCTTTGATGTATTTGTCGTACCCATCATGATCGATGCCAAATGCGACAAACGAAAGGCAGTCTTTTTCGTCTAACGACGTATAAACGATAGGGCAGTCAGGCTTCGGCAAGGATTTTGCAAGGGCTTTTGTTGGCCAGTCATACGCCTTGACACCGCCCTTTGATGAAGTCGTATAGGTTTTCGACTTGAAACTATAGTACTCGAGATATATCTTTCCATCGCCGCCTAGATAGGCAATAGTCGCCACTGAAGGCTCCATCAGGTCATATTGATTCTGCTGGGCATTGGCGACATAGTCACCATGGGTAATGCACGGAACGCTATCAACCGATTCTCGCTTCTCGACGATTCGCTGGCTATCCGCCGTCATTTTCAGCGTTGAATAATCGTGCGTAGCCTCTTCCTCATCAAAAACGTCAGTAAACAGAAGTTTCTGCTCGTCAGTCAACTCCCCTTTCGGCTCAAACTGAATAGTGAACTGAGCAATATCGAAGCTCGATTTATTGTCATATTCAAATGTCATCATCTCGACGCCATCAACAACGCCTTCTGAGACACTCCAGTTTAGTTGATCGATTTTTACTGAATCCTTCTTACCTGGCTTTGGCTTCTTTCCGCTTTTCTTAGTCGCTGCAAATGCGCATGTCGGACTCCAGCCGCGACCCGTAATTCCGAGTGGTAGAGAAATGCCGATTAGCGCCGCCGCGCTAAAAGCCAGAACTGCCGTAAATAACTTTTTCTTCATTACATATCCCTTGGTAGTCGTTTAACCTCCCCCTCGTCAAATAGCAGACGAATTGGCGACGCAGTGGCACTATTTGATTCAAGGGCGTGAACTGGATAAACATCGAGGGAAGGAGTGGGCCCTGTGCAATAAACTCCCCTCGTCAAAATGTCTAGCTAAAGAGGACGGGCAGACGGCGAACGGTCATATCCGTTCGCGTCCGCCCGTCTCCAACGATCAAACGTCGATGCGCTAACGTTCAAAAGCATTGCGGCCTCTTGTCTCGTAACCTCACCTCCTTCGAATGATTTGATGACATCGCGGTAGCTATCCGGACGTTCGAGCGTCGGTCTCCCAAATCTCACACCCCGCAGACGCGCCGACGCGATACCCTCCGCCTGGCGCTGCTTTATGTTTTCACGCTCCACCTGAGCCACGTAACTCAAAACCTGAAGCACTAGATCGGCAATAAAAGTCCCCGTAATTCCATTGGGTTGTTCGCGTGTATCAAGCAATGGCATATCGAGCACCACGATGGCAACGCGTTTGTCCGTCGTTAGGCGACGCCATTCATCGATAACTTCACGGTAGTCGCGACCCAATCGATCGATACTCTTAATCACCAGAACGTCCCCTTCGCGCAGACGACGAAGAAGACGCCGGTACTGAGGACGCCTGAAGTCCTTTCCACTCGCTTTGTCAGCATAGATCAAATTCGTTTGGACCGGAAACCGCTCCAGCGCATCCAGTTGGCGATCCAGGTTCTGATCTGCTGACGAAACTCGAGCATACCCATAGATTCTGTTTTTCATGATTGCCCCTATCAGCCGCACGATGGCAGCTTCAGCTCATCTGAGAGCCCACTCACAATAGGGCGTGCAAATTTCGCGAATGGGCTGAACCCATTTTCGGGCTCCAACGTAAGCTATTCAAGCACCGCTTCGATAACGCACGGGGCAACCTTATGCTTTGAAATGAAATTAATCGTTTTTAATTGAGATTAACTAGAATAAAATAAAATTAACCCGAGACGCTAAAGGAGAGCCTTGTGAAATATCTCGAGAACCCGTTTACCCCCAGTTTTGGTGAGGTTCCTGCCCACCTCGCTGGCAGACAACAGATTATTCGGGATTTGGACCGTGCCTTCTTGAGCCAGCGCAGGCGCCCAGAATTGACCTCGATCTTCTCAGGCGCTCGTGGAACCGGTAAAACCGCTCTCATGTCGTCGCTCGCGACAAGGGCGGAATCCCACGGCTGGATTGCCGTAAAGACGACCGCGCTCCCGGGAATGCTTGAGGAAATCGAGTTCGGGGCGAAGCGTGCTGCCGGCCATCTTATCGACCCGTCCAATCACTTCGAAGTCACCGGTCTCGGAATTGCACCGCTCGGCAGCATCGAGGTCAGTCGCGTTCACGATGCCTCAACCTGGCGGTATCGCATGAGCGACATCATCGACCAGCTCAACGAAGCGGGCACCGGTCTGCTCGTCACGGTTGACGAGGTGGACCCGACACTCGACGAGATGATCCAGCTCGCAGCGACGTATCAGCACTTTGTGACCGATGGGAGACGCGTCGCGCTACTCATGGCGGGACTTCCCAACAACGTATCGACGCTACTGAACCACAAGACGGTCTCGTTCCTTCGCCGCGCCCAACAATATCATCTGGGTCGCATTGCCGACTATGACGTGCGCGAGGCCTTGATTCGCACAATCCAGGAAAACGATCGCCTGGCAGATGCTGAGGGAATCGATAGAGCCGTTCGCTCGATCTCTGGTTTTCCCTTCCTATTGCAACTCGTAGGCTACCGTGCCTGGGATCTCACAAGCGATTCGAAGGAAATCTCGTCACGCGACTTTGACCTGGGAATCAAAATCGCGCGCGACGAGATGGACGACCGAATCCTCGCGGCAACCTATCGGGAACTCACTGCAGAGGACAAGCGATTCCTCATCGCCATGCTCGATGACGAGGAAGAGTCCACCACCGCCGACCTTGTCGAGCGCCTTAAGCGTTCGCCGCAGCAGGTCTCCCGCTACCGACGCCGCATGATAGATGCCGGCATCATCGGGGAACGAGGACGAGGGCTCGTCGCATTTGAATTGCCATTCTTCCGCGACTATCTCGCGGCTCAATGCGTGAAATAGGCATCAATGAGGCAAAGAGGCTGTCCCTTTGCCTCATTGTCTATAGGTAGCGGCCGGTAATGCTCTTGGAGCAGGCCACGATGTCGTCCGGCGTGCCGGCGCTGACGATTTGCCCGCCCGCGTCGCCACCGCCCGGGCCCATGTCGATCACGTAATCGGCGTTACGGATAAGGTCGAGATCGTGTTCGATCACGATGACTGTGGCGCCCTTGGCAACGAGGCCGTCGAACACGCTCAGCAACACCTGAACATCGAGCGGATGCAGGCCGATCGTGGGTTCGTCGAACACGAATACAGCATCATCCTGCACGCGGCCCATCTCGCTCGCAAGCTTTAGACGCTGCGCCTCGCCGCCCGAAAGCGCCGGCGTGGGCTCACCGAGCGTGAGATAACCCAAGCCCAGGTCGTGTAAGGTCTGCAAGCGCGCCTGAACCTTCTTGAGTCCCACCGTGGCGTCGAGCGCCTCATCCACACTCATATCCATGAGCTGCGGCAACGTCAGCAAGCTCCCGTCCTTGCCCTCACGATGGATACGCGAAGCCGCGTCCGCATAACGCGAACCGCGACATGCCGGGCAGACGATCTCGACATCGGGCAAAAACTGCACATCGAGCGATATCGAGCCCGTGCCATCGCACGTAGGGCAGCGCAAGGCACCGGTGTTGTAGCTAAAGGCACCCGCCTTGTAGCCGGCCGCCTTGGCCTCGGGCGTACGGGCGAAGGCGCGGCGCAGCTCGTCATGGATGTCAGCATAGGTCGCTACCGTCGAGCGCACGTTGGCGCCGATGGGCGTGGCGTCAATCAGGTTGGCGCGGGCAATGCCCTCGGCATCGACCCAACGCACGTGCCCCGGCAGACGCTCGCCATCTGCTTGCGCCTTGAGTGCCGGAATGAGCGTCTCGAGCACCAACGTCGTCTTACCCGAACCCGAAACGCCCGTCACCGCGACCAAGCGGCCGCGCGGGATATCGACTTCGAGCGGTTTTACGGTATGGATGGCATCGGTTGCCATGCGGATGTGGCCCTGGTCGAACATCTCCTCGTCAGTCACCTGCGGGCGCAAGCGCTTGGGGTCTGCGCGCAAAAACGGGGCGATGCGGCTGCCCTGCGATTGCTCGACCTCGTCTACCGTGCCAGCGGCGATCACATTGCCGCCGCCTGCTCCGGCAACGGGGCCCATCTCGACCAGATAGTCGGCTTCCGCCAGTACGCGCGTATCGTGGTCGACAACAACCACGGTGTTGCCGTCGCCTACCAGGTCGCGCATAACGCCAACCAGGCCATCGACATTGGCAGGATGCAAGCCGATCGAAGGCTCGTCCAGCACATAAAGCACGCCCGTCGATCGGTTGCGCACCACACGGGCGAGCTGCACACGCTGCCGCTCGCCCGTGGAGAGCGTGGCGCCGGCGCGGTCGATCGAGAGATAGTCAAGCCC
>CAUAEH010000047.1 GCA_958427975.1 uncultured Collinsella sp.
ACTACAAGCTGCTCGACATCGCCGAGAAGAAGACCACGATGCTCGAGGCCTTCGCAATTGCCGATGGCGTCCTTTCCCAGGGCACCCAGGGCATCACCGACCTCATCACCGTCCCGGGTATCATCAACCTGGACTTCGCCGATGTTAAGACCATCATGAAGCAGGCCGGTACCGCCATGATGGGTATCGGTACCGCTTCTGGGGATACCCGTGCCGTCGACGCTGCCCAGCAGGCCATCTCCAGTCCGCTGCTCGAGAGCTCCATCGATGGCGCCACGCGTGTCCTGCTTTCCATCGCCGGCTCCAAGGACCTGGGCATTCAGGAGATCAGCGACGCCGCCGACGTTGTCGCCAATGCCGTCGACCCCGAGGCCAACATCATCTTCGGTACCGTTGTTGACGAGTCCCTGGGCGACCAGGTGCGCATCACCGTTATCGCTACGGGCTTCTCCGACTCCAACGTCAACCGTCAGGACGAGCTCTTCGCTGCTCAGCAGTCCCAGAGCAAGGCCGCTGCTTCCGCTGAGCCGCAGCGCACCGCTCCGGCTGCCAGCCCCGCTCAGGCTGCCCCGACTCGCAACGTCGGCGGTACCGAGCTGCCCAACTTTGGCAACGATCAGTTTGAGCTTCCCGACTTCCTCAAGCGCGGCAGCTTCTAAGTCGTTCTTCGCATTGTTTTGCACAGGGGCGCGTCCGTATGGATGCGCCCTTTTTGTTTCTCGTTTGTAAACGAAAGCCTCCAATCTCCTTACGTTCCCTTTACGTTTGGTCCCTACCGCTGCGGGTATCCTTTTAAAGAAGTATGACAGCCGTATAAACACGGACTGCGCGGCGACGCCGCGGTACTTGTTGTAATAGGAGGCTTTAGTATGGCAGCACGTGCGGACAACGTTTCGCGTGTCGACCATGATGGAGTTACGTTGGTGGAGGGTTCGACGACCGATGTTCGTTTTGCCTTTACCGAGCGCACCGGCGGTGTTTCCGAAGATGCGTACTCCTCACTCAATCTGGGCTCGCATGTAGGCGATGACCCCTTTGCCGTTCAAGAAAATCGTCGTCGAGCGCTCGAAGCCATGGGCGCCGCTGAGTGCGAGCATAATCTGCTCGTGCCCAATCAAGTACATGGTGACCACGTCGTGACGGTGACCTCGAACGGTGCCGATGATCTCGAGAACATTCGTGAGCAGATTGCCGAGGGCTGTGATGCCCTCGTCTGTACGGCCCATGAGGTGCCCGTGATGCTCTGCTTTGCCGATTGTGTTCCCGTGGTGCTGGTGGCTCCCGGCGGCTTTGCCGTGGTGCATTCTGGCTGGAAGGGCACGATTGCGCGTATTTCCGCCAAAGCCTGCCAGGCGCTTTGTGAGGCAGCTGACTGCACGCCGGAGGACATCTCTGCCTATATTGGGCCCCATATCCTGGGCGACGAGTATGAGGTGTCCCAAGAACTTATGGATCGCTTTGCTGCCGAGTTCTCGTGCATCGATGCTACTGCTTCTCGCATGCTCGATCTTTCCGCCGCCATTCGCGAGGCGCTGGTGGATGCCGGTGTCGATGTGAACGGCATTGTGGACACCAAACTTTCCACCGTTCGTCAGAACGACCGCTTTTATTCCTACCGCAACGAGGGCGGCACCTGTGGGCGCCATGCTGCGATCGGCGTGATGCTATGAGAAAGATCGCATCGGTCCTGAGTGCAGCAGTGCTCACGCTCACGCTGTGCGCCTGCTCCTCGGGATCTTCTACCTCTTCCACCACCGTTGCCGGCTCTACGACGTGCCTTCCCATTGCCGAGATCGCGGCCGAGGGCTTTAAAGAGGAGACCGGCATCGACGTGCTCGTCTCCGGCCTTGGCTCATCTGCTGGCATCGAAGCTGTTAGCGCCGGCACCGCCGACATCGCTAGTTCGTCTCGTGGCCTCAATGCCGACGAGCAGGATTTGGGCCTGACCCCGATCGTAATCGCACACGACGGCATTGCAGTCATCGTGAACGACGACAACCCGGTTGACAATCTCTCGACCGAGCAGCTCCGCGATATTTACGCCGGCAAGATCACCAACTGGAAAGAAGTCGGCGGAGAGGACCTGAAGATTCAGGTTATCAACCGCGACGAGGCGTCCGGTACGCGCGAGGCCTTCCGCACTATCGTGATGGACGGCACGCCGTTCGATCGCCGCTCGGCTGTTCTTTCGGGTACGGGTCAGGTACGCGATGTCGTGTCCCGCTCGCGTGGCGCTATTGGCTACATCTCGCTGGGTTTTGTCGAGAGCCTCAACGCTAAGACCTCGGTCAAGGCCGTTTCGGTCAACCATGTCGAGGCATCCGAGAAGACGGTCGCAAGTGGCGGCTATCCCATCTCGCGTGACCTTTACTTCTTTGTGAAGGGGACGCCTTCGCAGCAGGCGCAGGATTACATCGACTATGTGACGTCCGAAAAGATGGACAAGCAGATTCGCGAGGCGGGCTTTATTCCCGTCACCAACGACGGAAAGGGGAGTGAGTAGCGTGGAAGCACAGGAAACCCCCCAGATTGAGCAGGAGACCCGGGTGCCCAAAAAGCGTGAGTTGGCGTTGGTGTCGCGCAGCACCTATCTTAAGGAGAAGGCGCTGCAGTGGATCTTCTTTGCCTGCGCGTTCTTGGCGGTCGTCACCGTCATCCTGATTTTTGTCTTTACCACGTACTCGGCGCTGCCGGTCTTTACCGACATCGGCCTGGCGGACTTCTTTAGCTTTACATGGGCACCCTCTGAGGGCCACTACGGCATTATGTCGCTGCTGGCGGGTTCTGGTCTGGTGACTGTCGGTGCGCTCGCCATGGGTGTGCCCCTGGGTGTGGGCACGGCTGTGTATCTGGTCGAGATCGCCAGCAAGCGCGTGCGCAGGCTCATCAGCCCCGCCGTCGACCTGCTGGCGGGCATCCCCTCCATCATCTACGGCTTCTTTGGCATGGTCATCATCCGTCCGTTTATCGCGCAGCTGACCGGCGGTCTTGGCTTTGGCGCGCTGACGGCGTGGTTCGTGCTCGCCATCATGATCGTTCCCACCATCACCACGCTCACCATCGATGCCCTCAATTCCATTCCCATGGGCATTCGCGAGGCATCCTATGCCATGGGTGCCACCAAGTGGCAGACCATCTACAAAGTCGTGCTGCCTGCAGCCAAGTTGGGTATCGTCGATGCGATTGTCTTGGGCATGGGTCGCGCCATCGGTGAGACCATGGCCGTGCTCATGGTCGTGGGCAACGCCCCGGTCATTCCGGATAGCATCTCGAGCCCTATCTCAACGCTCACGAGTCAGATCGCGCTCGATATGAGTTATTCCTCGGGCCTGCACCGCTCGGCTCTGTTTGGCATGGGCGTTGTCCTGTTTATCATCTCCGCTGCACTGGTGGGTATCGTCCGCCTGATTTCCAAGAAGAGGGGGTAGGCTATGTCCGATTCCGTTGACACGACGGTCGATACGACCTCGTCGCGCGAGCGCATCAAGCGTGCCCTTTCCCATGGCAAGAAGGGCCGCATCAACAAGGACCTCTCCAACAAGATCATGCTCGGCGTGTTTCGCGCCGCGGCCTATATCACCACGCTGGTGCTGATCGCCATCATCGCCTACGTGGTCATCAACGGCCTGCCGCATATCTCGCTCGACTTTATCTTTGGCTGGCCGCAGGGCGTCAACGCCGAAGGCGGCATTTGGCCCACGATCGTCTCGACCATCTACGTGACGGCGCTCGCCATGCTCATCTGCACGCCGGTTGCCGTCCTGGCTGCGGTCTATCTGGCCGAATATGCCAAGCAGGGCAAGATTGTCGACATCATTCGCTATGCTGCCGATGCCTTGGCCTCGGTACCCTCCATCGTTATGGGCCTCTTTGGCTACGCCTTGTTTGTCGAGGCTATGGGTCTGGGCCTTTCGATGGTCTCGGCCGCTTTGGCGCTGGCACTTCTGATGCTCCCCATCGTCATGCGCACCACCGAGGAGGCAATCCGCGCTGTTCCGCGCTATATCCGTTGGGGTGCGTATGGCCTGGGCGCCACCAAGTGGCAGGTCGTCTCCAAGATCGTGCTTCCTTCGGCTTTTGGCCGCATCGCTACCGGCATCGTGCTTGCCATCGGCCGCGCCATCGGCGAGACCGCCGTGGTGCTCTACACCATGGGTCAGGCCATCAACCTGCCTATTTCGCCGCTCGATTCCGGTCGTCCCATGACCGTTCACCTTTATCTGCTTGCCAATGACGGCATCAACATGAACGCAGCCTACGGCACTGCGCTTTTGCTGATGGCGATTATTCTGGCCTTCAACCTGTTTGCGCGTTATCTGTCGCGCAAGCGCCGCTAGTTAAGGAGTCCCATGTCCGTCTATCAGTCCGCTCCCACGCCGGAGCAAGCGGCCATCACGGCCAAGGATTTCAACTTTTGGTACGGTGACTTTCATGCGCTGACGGGGCTCGACCTCAACATCGCCAAAAACGCCATCACCTCGTTTATCGGCCCTTCGGGCTGCGGCAAATCGACGTTTTTGCGCTGCATCAACCGTATGAACGACCTTATCGAGGGCACTCGCGTCGAGGGCACCATGACGCTCGACGGCAACGATATCTATGCCGAGGGCGTCGACCCGGTCGATCTTCGCCGCCGCGTGGGCATGATTTTTCAGCAGCCCAACCCGTTCCCCAAATCCATCTACGAGAATGTCGCTTTTGGCCCTCGTCTGCAGGGCGTGACTAGCAAAAGCGACCTCGATGACATCGTGGAAGAATCGCTCAAGCGCGCCAACCTCTGGAAAGAGGTATCCAATCAGCTCAACAAGGATGGTTTGGCGCTCTCGGGCGGTCAGCAGCAGCGTCTGTGCATCGCGCGTGTGCTTGCGGTGCAGCCCGATGTCCTGCTGATGGACGAGCCCTGCTCCGCCATCGACCCCACGTCCGTCTCTAAGGTCGAGGATCTGATGGCCGAGCTGGCGCCCGAGATGACGATCATCATCGTCACGCATTCTATGCAGCAGGCCGCTCGTATTAGCGACTACACCGCATTTTTCTTGCAGGAAGTTGCCGGCGAGCCCGCCACGCTCATCGAGTATGGTCAAACCGACGCGATCTTCACCAGCCCGGTGGATTCGCGGACGGAAGACTATATCACCGGCCGCTTTGGCTGATCGGTGCGACTAGTCCCAATCTGATCGGACCTGGTCCGGTGCGTATTCACTGTGCGGGCGGCATGACCGCACCCAACTGATTGGAGTGAACCATGCGTAAACTGTTTTCCCGTCAGCTCATCGAGGCCCGTCACGAGATGCTGAGCATCTACGAGGCCGTCGATCTGGCGCTTCACGACGCCGTGAAGGCCTATGTGACCGATGATCGCAAGCTCGCCACCAAGACCAAGAAGCGCACGCTTTCGATTGACGCTCGCTGCGCCAACTTGGAGGCCGTGTGCTACAACCTGATCGCTACGCAGTCGCCGGTCGCCTCCGACTTCCGCTTGCTGCAGACGATCATCTACGTCGACTTTAACCTGCAGCGCATGACCGATAAGGTTCGCCAGATCTGCCGCGCCACGCGCCACATGGTCAAGGCCGACATCTCGCTGCCCCAGGAACTCGTCGGTACGGTTGAGGCCGAGGCCGAAGCTGTTTACCAGGTGCTGGGTTCGTCGCTTTCCGCGCTCGTCACCAACGACATGTCCATCATCTGCAACCTGGCCGTCGAGGACGAGCCGGTGCACGCGGCCTATGAGAAGTTCTTCCGTACTTTCAACCGCATGGACGCGGGCGATTTTATGGACGACGACAGCAACTATGACGACCTGCGTCGCGCCATCATGGTCTCGCGCTACCTCGATCGTATCGCCTCGATTTCGATCGATGCCGCCTGCCGTCTGACCTTCCTTTTGACCGGACAGCGTATGACTGCCGGCGATATCGCCCGTACGGATGAGGATGAGCTTGAGAGCATGCGCGTGCCTTCGGGCGAGGGTGTCATCATGAGGCCCGCCGTGGATGCGGGCTATGTTGCCAAGGTGCCTGCTAACGAGGTGAGCGAGGGCCTTCGCTACCTGCTCGAGCACCTCGAGGACGAGGACGACACCGAGGATGATGAGGAGTAGGGCAGCTCCGTTCGTCGAAAGATTGTAAATACCTAAGTGAGCGCGGCCTTGCACATGCGAGGCCGCGCTCTTGCGTTAGCATGAGACTACTTGTATGGCTGTTAGCGGAGGCGATTGGCAATGGATAACTATTTGGACTTGATGCGCGCTCGCCGCGAGCAGATTCTGGAGCGTTTTTATGCGGCGCTCGATCGCGCGGGCCGTCCCCACGATGCCGCGCGCCTGATTGCCGTCTCCAAGACTGTTGGCGTCGATGAGACCGTTGCCGCTATTCAGGCGGGGTATCGCCATTTTGCCGAGAACCGCCCGCAGGAGCTCGTTCGCAAGCTTGCGGGCCTCGCGGAGCATCCGGAGCTACCCGAGGTGCGCTTCGATATGATCGGCAACCTGCAGACCAACAAGATCAATGCGGTTCTGGGCTCGGCCGAGCTGATTCATTCGGTAAGCTCGCTGCATTTGGCTCAGGCTATCTCGAGCCGTGCGGTCCGCAAGATTGAGGCGGGCGAGCTCTCCGGCCCCCAGCGCGTGCTGCTCGAGGTCAATGTGAGCGGCGAGGAGTCCAAGGGCGGCTTTTCGCCCGACGAGGTTCGAGACGCCGCGGGTGAGCTTGCGGAGCTTGAGGGAATTTGTGTGCAGGGCCTTATGACTATGGCGCCACGGGGGAATAAGGATGTGGCGCGCCGCACTTTTGCCGGACTTCGCGAGCTAAGGGATGAGCTTGAGGCGACGCACTCCGATCTGAGCCTGCCCGAACTTTCCTGCGGCATGAGCGAGGACTTTGAGCCTGCCCTTGAGGAAGGCTCTACGCTCGTTCGCCTGGGCAGGGTAGTATTTAGCCCGGAGTTTGCAGTAAAATAAGGCTCTGAAGTGCGCACTGATTATCAGAGCGCCTGCACTAAACCGCGAGAGGACACAACCATGGGCTTCCTTGACGAGATTAAAAATAAGATGCACCTGGGCGGCCAGCAGGGTTACGACCAGGGTTATGGTCAGGACGACGACTACGGCTACGATGATGGCTATGACGACGGCTACCAGAACAACGGTTACAGCGGTGCCTCGGGCGAGGGCTTCTACACCCAGGATGAGCCGAGCAACGGCCTGTTGGGTCAGACGCGCCGCGGCGAGGCCGAGTCGGTGGCCGTGTACACGCGCTCCGGTCAGCTGGTCGGCGACGATTCTCGCCATGCTACGACCTACAACCCGCCATCGCGCTCGCAGGAGACGGTTGCGGGCGGTTATCGTCCCGGTGCCTACGACACGCCGTCGAGCTACGCCGAGAGCACGCGTGCCCGCGCTGCTGCCCCCGCGCCTGCTCCCTCACCGAGCGATGCCTCGGCGTATGCGAGCAACATCATCAACGCTACGCCGCAGCTGCCGGCCTATGTCCTGCGCCCCGAGAGCTATGACGACGTGGAGACCGTGGTGCGCCGCGTGCGCACCAAGCAGCCTGTCGCGCTGATTTTTGTGGGCGTTCGTACCGAGGTCGCCAAGCGCGTCCTGGACTTCTCTTACGGCTTTGCCTGCGGTCTGGGTGCCACCGTCAAAGAGGTGGGCGATCGCGTGTTTATGGTGCTGCCCGCCGGTTGCGAGGTCAAGGATTCGGACCTCAAGAAGCTCCGTGCCGACGGCTACCTTAAGTAAAGACAAGACGAGGAGATTCTCATCAACATTTACACCATTGTCCAGCTGGTCAATACGCTGTTCAACTTTTACTCCACGCTCATCGTGGTCTACTGTCTTATGACGTGGATCCCTATGAAGCAGGGTGGATTGCTGCAGGATATCGCCGCTGTTCTCGATAGCGTGTGCGGCCCGTGGCTCAATTTGTTCCGCCGGTTTATCCCGCCCATGGGCGGCGTCGATTTTTCACCGGTCGTTGCGATTATTGCGTTGCAGTTGGTGCAGAAGCTGGTTCTGCAACTTCTTATAGGTATACTCATATAAAACTGGCTTAGTAACTCACGTCGGGCGCAAGGCGCCAAGGCGAAGATAAAGGAGAACTTGTTATGGCTATTACCCCTGCTGACATTCAGGCTCAGACCTTCTCTGAGGCCAAGCGCGGCTACGATCCCGCCGAGGTCGACGTCTTCCTGGAGACCCTGTCCTCTGAGGTCGATGCCATGCTCGCCAAGATCGTCGATCTTAAGGGTCGTCTGACCGCCACCGAGCAGCAGCTCGCCGATACGCAGGCCCAGCTTGCTCAGGCTCAGGACGCTGCCGCACAGGCCGTTCCCGCCGCCCCTGTGGCCGCTCCTGCACCCGACTTCTCCGCTCAGGAGCGCCAGATTTCCGCTGCCCTGATTGCTGCCCAGCAGACCGCCGAGGGCATCGTCAACGATGCCAACGAGAACGCCGACCGCATCCGCAACGAGGCCGACGCCAAGGCCCGCGAGGTCATCCGCCAGGCCCTGACCGAGAAGCAGGCCGAGCTTGAGGAGATCGACCGTCTTAAGGCTTCCCGTGAGGAGTTCAAGGCCGAGTACCTCAAGCTCATCCAGCACTTCATGGACGATGCTCAGAACTCCTTCCCGTCCGATCTCATGGCTTCCACGCCGGTTGGTTCCGCCGCTTCTCCGGCTGTGACCGTTCCTGCTGCCGAGCCGCTGCCCGTCGCCGAGCCGGTTATCCCCGTTGCCGATCCCTTCGCACCGATCGACAACTTCGCCGCCGACGACCTGGACTAATATCCAGCTATCATGTAGCGCCTAGAAAGGGCCCGCAGCTTGCGGGTCCTTTTTTGTGGCTGTGTGCAGTCTGCAAAATAAAACGCCGAGTCCTGCGTTTGAGGGCACAGGACTCGGCGAAGGGCGCATGGTCAAAGGTGGATTTTAAGGCATGTCCCAAAAATCTACTTGAGGAGGAAGTCGGGGAGGGGAATGGTGCGGGCCTCGCGATGCTCAGGATCGGCGATATGGTCGGCAGGATAGCCGCAGACGAGCATGTGATAGGGATAGGTGCCCTCGGGCAGGCTGAACTGCTCACAGGCCACCTCGGGCTTAAAATGGCACACCCAGCACGTACCCAGGCCCTGCTCCTCGGCCTCCATCATCATCTGATCGCAAACAATCGAGGTGTCGATGGCACTGGAGTTCATCTGGTCATAAGGGCGCACCCAAGCATCGTCGGTAACGCTGCAGATAAGAAAGATAAGCGGAGCCCCAAAGATAGACCCATCACGAGCAAATCGAGGCTGACAAGCAGCAGCCTTCTCCAGAAGCTCCGGAGTATCAAGCACCATCACGCGGGTTGGATGATTATTACAAGCAGAAGGAGCAATACGCCCAGCCTCAACAATGGCATCCACCACAGCCTGCTCCACAGCCCGAGCCTCAAACAAACGACAAGAATACCGACCCCGAGCCAAATCCAAATAATTCATAACGAAGCCCTCCAAATTCAACGAATCAATCCAAAGTAAACCAAAAGGTACCCAAGGCTACGCTCAGCCAAACGCTCAATGCAGCCCCAAAGTATCCAATCGGGCATAAAAGGCCGCATCATCCAGGTTCCCATCGCATTCTAACCATCAGCCAAAGTTCCCAATGGTGGTATGTAAGGCGAAGGGCCGGCACTTGTTTACTTTCGAACGACTCTGCCACGCAGCCGGAGCGAGAAAGCAAACAAGTGCCGGCCCTTCGCCGCCGGGACACATACCCCCAATTAACTGTTCTTCATGACAATCGAATCCACGACATCGGCCACATTCTCACAGCAGTCAGCGCAGTACTCCAGGAAGGCGTAAACGTCACGCCAGGCGATGACCTCGAGCGGGTCCTTGCCGTTGACGTGCAGGTTGCGCATAGCGTTGATGTAGAGCTCGTCGGCCTCGGACTCGATCGTGTTGATCTGGATGACGAGTTCGCGCAGGGTCTTGGACTTGCGGTAGTTGGGCAGCTCGACCATCAGGTCCTTCATGGCGCGGCAGGCGTCGGTCACCTTGTGGGCGATCACGATGGCATCGGGATGGATGCTCTGGATGTTGGTGAAGTAGACGCGCTGCACGACGCCCTCGATACGGTCGAGCACGGTGTCGAGCGAGCAGCTCATCAGGTCCAGGTCCTCGCGCTCAAGCGGGGTGATAAAGGCCGTGAGCAGAGCGTCCTCAAGCTCATGGTGCTTCTTATCGGCCGCATGCTCGATCGCGTGCATCTTGTTGAGCATATCGTGAATCCTTGCGGGATCGAAGTTCTCGAAAATCTTGGTGAGCAGCTCAGCGGCCTGGACGGCAAGGTCGGCGCAGGCGACGTAGTTGTCGAAGTAGAACGAATCGGGTTTCTTTGCCATGAGTGGGTCCTTTCGAGGCGAAGTCGGGTGGGCGAGGTATTACGGTCCGGATGGACGCTCGGTTTGACTAGATGAACATCATGAACAGCTTGGCCATGACAAAGCTGATGAGTCCGCAGGCGGGGAAGGTGAAGAACCAGGTGAACATCATGTCCTTGACCACGCCGAAGTTGATGGCCGAAAGGCGCTTGACGGCACCGACGCCCATGATGGCGCAGGTCTTGATGTGGGTGGAGGACACGGGGATACCGGTAAGGGTGGCAAGCAGCAGATTCGCGGCGCCCGCGAGGTCGGCGGAGAATCCCTGATACTTCTCGAGCTTGACCATGCTCTGGCCGACGGACTTGATGATGCGCTCGCCGCCCACGCTGGTGCCGATGCCCATGGTGGCCGAGCACAGCAGCATAATCCAGATGGGGATGCCGGCATCGCCGACGCTCGTCTGGCCGTTGGCGAAGGCCACGCCTAAAAAGAGCACGCCGATGAACTTCTGTCCATCCTGCGCGCCATGCATAAAGCTCATGGCCGCGGCACTCGCGATCTGAGCGTATTTAAAGAAGACATTGGCACGTCGCCTATTGGCGGCGGCAAACAGAATCGAGACGAGTTTGCACAGGATCCAGCCCATGACAAAGCCCAAGCCGATGGAGAGCGCCAGGCCGTAGATGACCTTCATCCACTCGTGGACGTTGACGCTGTTCGCGCCGCCGAGGGCGATAGCGGCACCGGTCAGGCCGGCGATAAGGCTGTGGCTTTGCGAGGTGGGGATACCAAAACGCGATGCCGTGGCACCGTAGACGACGATGGAGAACAGCGCCGCGCACAGGCAGGCAAGCGCCATGGTGCTGTTTCCGCCAAAGTCGACGATATGTGAGATGGTGTTGGCGACGCTCGCGTTAAAGTGCGTCATGATGAGCACGCCCAAGAAGTTGAATGCGGCGCTCATGAGAATGGCGGCGCGGGCGGGCATGCAACGCGTAGTGACGCAGGTCGCGATGGCGTTGGGCGCGTCGGTCCATCCGTTGACGAAGATGGCGCCGAGCGCGAGAATCACGGTGACGGCAAGGACTGGGTTCGACACAATTTGGCCGAGGAAGGTTGAGAACGTTACGTCCATATATGGGCTTTCTCGAAGTTTGCAGACACGTTACAAAAACATGATAAATCGTATCACCTCCTATGGGTTTCTTTACCGAGTTCTGATGGGAGAAGTGAATTTTTTGGCACTAAAATTGAATATTAGCCCTGTTGACCGCGGGTATTCTTTTTGCTAACACGCCATGAGGACACGCGTGCGCGCCCCAACACCCCAAAACCACAGTCTGTTCGCTTTACAACATGCAAACACGCGTTCGATAATAGGGGGCATGGAATATCGACAGACAGACGGCAAAACTCGGCGCGTGCACAAGCAGTATGTGGACGTCGTGGCTCGCATCCTCGCGGGCGGACAGGTCGTGCCGGTCACCGTCTGTTGGGTCGACGGCCGTTGTTTTACGATCGACGAAATTATCTCGACCACCGGGTTTGGCCTGATGGTCCACGGCATCCGTACGGCAACATATAAGGTGCGTTTTGGCGGGCACGCGACCGAGTTGTATCTGGAGGACCAGACGCGCGAGCGGGCGGACGGCTCGCAAGCGCACGTGATGCGTTGGTGGGTCTGGGCCTTTGATCGTACGCTTGAGGGCGAGCGCCGTAGGTAAGGACGTGCGGCATTCGGGTACAATGGCAGGAATCTTGTCACCTACGGCGCTGTCGTGCGCTTTTTGAAAGGACGAAGTATGAACGATATCCAGGGCTATCAGAACGGCCCCATCGAGACCGGCGCAAGTCGCGCCAAGGAGATGTCGCCGCGCGCGTACAATCTTGCCATGTCTGCCCTCATCTTCTTGGGCTTTTGCGCCATGGGCGCCGGTGCTTACTTTACGAGCACCATGGCGTTTGCCCGCATGATGATGAGCGGGGCCGCCCTGCCACTGGTCTTTGGCTCGTTTATCCTGACTATTGTCGGCATCGTCATGATGTCTGCTGCCGCCAGCAAACAGTCCGTGGGCCTGTCCCTTGTGGGCTACGTAATCTTTGCGAGCACCTTTGGCCTGACCGCGTCGTTTGGCCTTGCCAACTACGACCTGCCCACCATCAACACCGCTTTTATCGCCACGGCCGCCATCACCTTTGTCTTCGGTGCGCTGGGCGTGACCTTCCCCAAGTTCTTCCAGCGTGTGTACGGCATCGGCTTTGGCATTCTGCTCGCCACGATTCTGGTCGAGATCGTGCTGATGTTCATGGGCGTCTCGCAGTCCATCACCGATCTGATCGTGATCGTGGTGTTCGCCGGGTTTATTGGCTACGACACCTATGTTGCCACGACGGTGCCGCCCACGCTGCCCAATGCGGTGCTCATGGCGTCCAATCTGTTCGTGGACATTATCAACGTGTTCCTGCGCATCCTGAACATTCTCGGTCGTCGCGACTAGCGCGGCGTTGCGACGTTTCCTGCCGGACACGGTAAAACGATACGAAAGGCGGTCCTTCGGGGCCGTCTTTTTTGTGCGTGGCGGGGTATCATGGATGGGAAAAAGCCGATAGCGGCAGCGACAGGAAAGGTGGCCACGTATGGCAGATGTCGACAACAGGAACCGTAACCGTAGGTCTAACCGAGCGGGTCAGCCCAATCCCAAGCGCGAGGCGCGTGCCAAGGCCGCCGAGCGCCATGTGGCGGCTGTGTCCGAGGCCTGCGCCAAGGACATCGAGCGTTCGCTTACCGGCGTGCGCGAGTTCGATGGTATGCCTGCCGGTTTTGTCGCGGCGATGAAGGCCAAGGCCCAAGCGGCTGCGGCTGCCGAGGAGCCGGTTGCCGAGGTTGTGGAGGCTGACGCTGCCGAGGTTAAGACTGCCGAGGTGGAGGCCGCTGAGGTGGAGACTGCGGTCGAGTCCGAGGTGGCACCCGAGTTCACCGAGTCGGCCGACGAGGCTGAGTCCGCGCCCGCGGAGGAGGCTGCTCCGGTCCTGCCCGAGGTCACTGTGCTCGATGCCTCTGCCACGCAGGCAATCCTCGATAACGGCCGCGGCTATGCGCAGTTCTGCGATATGGCCGTGCTCGCCTTTGCCTCGTTTACCAATCCGGGCGGCGGCTATATCCAGGGCTACCTGGGCCAGGAGGCGACGCTCTGCGCCGATTCGTATCTGTACAACGTCCTCGATAAGCAGCGTAAGTGGTACGGTGAGAACCGTCGCCGCAACATCAACTGCGAGCTGTACCGCAACCGTGCGCTGGTGGTGCCCGCGGTGCGCTTCGATCGCAACCATGTGCACGCCTATGCCGACGTAATCGTGGCCGCCGCGCCCAACGCCAAGCGTGCCCGCCAGGAGTATCGCGTGAGCGACGATGCCTTGCTTGACGCTCTGCGCGATCGCATCCGCTTTGTGCTTGCCATCTGCGACGAGCTGGGTCGCGAGAAGCTCGTACTGGGTGCTTGGGGTTGCGACAACAACGGCTTCGACGCCGAGGCCGTGGCCGAGCTCTTCCGCAAGGAGCTCGCATCGGGCGACTTTAAGGTCAAGCAGGTGTTCTTTGCCGTGCCTTCTACGCGCTGGGATGAGGATTTTGCCAAGTTCGAGCACGTGCTGGCAAACTTCCCCGAGCGCAACGAGGAGTCCTATGCCCAGGTTGCCGCACGCGCTGCGGCTGCTCGCGCCGCCGAGCAGGCCCAGGCTGCCGCCGAGGACGATGAGGATGATGACGATTGGCGTAAGTACCTGTAATCGGTACGGGCCGACAGATAGGTCGAGCCGGCGGGAGGGCTGCTCCCGTCGGCTTTTTACTAAAGGAGGGGCTTACGATGAAAAACGTTCTGTGCTTTGGTGACAGCAATACCTATGGCTATGATCCGGCTGGTATGCGCGATGGCACCGCGGTGCGCTATGCGCAGGATGTGCGCTGGTGCGGCGTGGCGCAGCGTGACCTGGGCGAGGGCTGGCATGTGATTGAGGAAGGGCTCAACGGCCGCACGACGGTGCGCGACGATATGTGTCATCTGGACACTAACCTCAACGGCATTCGCGCGCTTCCGATGCTGCTCGAGGCCCATAAGCCGCTGGACGCCATTGTGATCATGCTGGGCACCAACGACTGTAAGACGGTCTTTAACGTGACAGCTTCCGATATCGCCCGTGGCGCCATGGCGCTGATTCGCGCCGTCCGCGCGTTTCCGTGGACCGACGCCGCGCCTTGTCCGCGCATTCTGCTGATGGCTCCTATCAAGATTAAGCCGCAGATCGCCGATGTATATATGACCGACTTTGACGAGCATTCCGTTGAGGCATCTGAGCATTTTGGCGAGTACTATGCGCACGTGGCCGAGCAGTTTGGCTGCGACTTTTTGAATGCCGCTGAGTTTGCCGAGCCGGGCGATATCGATTATCTGCACATGATGCCCGAAAGCCATGAGAGCTTGGGACATGCCGTGGCAGCCAAGCTCAAAGAGATGCTCGGTGAGTAGCGCGACCCCAAGCCACCACAAAGGTACCTTTGCGGTGGCTTGGGGTCGTCTGTTTGTCTCAATCTGTAACAGTTGTAAGGCCGAAAACGGGCTAGATGTTACAGATTGAGATTATTTAGGTCGATATCGGTCGTTTGTCTCGATCTGTAACATCTAGGGTCGATTTTGCCGAGTTACTGTTACAGATCGAGATTGTCTTCTCAGCGGAATTTGAATATCTCGATCTGTAACAGGTGGGCCGAAAAATGGGCTCTAACTGTTACAGATCGAGATGTTTGTGGGAGCCGCCGCAAAGGTGTCTGTCGCCTTTGCGGCGGTTTTGGGCTGCGAATCTTAATACTGTCACATGTGGTTGACGGGGCCGGAACCTTTGCCCATGTCAAAGCCGGCGGCGAGAGCGCCGGTTAGGTAAGCCTTGCCGGCGTTGACGGCGTCGGCAAGATCCATGCCCTGTGCCAATGCGCAGGCGATAGCGGACGAAAGCGTGCAGCCGGTGCCATGCGTGTTACCGGTCTCGATGCGCTTGTGGCGGAACCACGTGGTGAGCGGATCGCCCAGGTGGTTGCCCTCGTCATCGAGCGGCGCGGGCTCCGCTAGCACATCGTTGGCCTCGTTGACAAAATGTCCGCCTTTAACGAGGGACGCGCAGCCAAAGCGGCGGGTGAGGAGCATGGCAGCGTTTTGCTGTGTGCGCTCGGAATCGACCTCGTAGTCGAGCAGCGCCATGGCCTCGGGAATGTTGGGGGTGATGACGGTCGCCAGCGGGAACAGGCGACGCGTAAGCGCTTCGGCGGCATCCTCGGCAATGAGGCGAGCGCCCGACGTGGCGACCATAACGGGGTCGACGACCACGTTGGTTGCGTTCCATGCGCTCAGGCGATCGGCGATAACTTCGATAATCTCGGTGGACGAAACCATGCCGATTTTGACGGCGCTCGGGCGGATATCGTCAAAGACGG
>CAUAEH010000048.1 GCA_958427975.1 uncultured Collinsella sp.
ATACGGTGTGTATAAGTATCCACATGATTATCCCGAAGGCTGGGTCGATCAGCGCTATTTGCCCGAGGGACTGGAGCGCGGCGCGTTCTGGCAACCTGCCGGCCGCGGTTGGGAAGAATGGCGCGTAGAGCAAAGTGAACGCGACCGCAGCGGGAATGCACCGAAGTAGCTGCTGATAATTTTGTCCCACGTTGCTGCTCATGGCATGTTCGGTCCCCTTTGGGGTACCATGGAAACCGTCTGTATATCGATTCCTTTGGGAGGCTTGTATGAGTCCCATTCAAATCGCCCTGCTGCTGCTCGCTGTTGCCGGCGTGTGGGCCATCGTTGAGCTCGCGCTTACCCTGCGCAAGACCCGCACAGTTGTCGACTCGCTCGATAAGACCGTGAATGACCTCAACAACACCATCGCCGAGGCTCAGCCTGTGGTGGCAAAGCTCGATGGCGCTGTCGATGAGCTTACGCCGGCGCTTGCCCAGATGGAGCCGCTGCTTAAGTCGAGCAAGACGGCAGTTGATGCCCTTACTTCCAATCTCGTAGAGGTCGAAGCCGTGGTTCGCGACATTTCCGAGGTTACGGGCAGCATGGCCGAGGCCAGCAATGCTGTGTCGAGCGTGACTGACTCTGCCGCTGGTGCTGTGCAGAAGCTCTTCAATAAGGTGAAGGCTCCTGCAGCCGATGCCGATCGCAAGCTCGCCGCTGCCGCTGCGGAGGCCGAGCAGCCTACCGAGCGCGTCCTAATTGGCGAGGACGAGGCCGCCGCGGGCGACGATGATGGTCAGAAGTCTGTAGCCAAGCCGGCTCAGTATTACACGTATACACCCGCCGAGACCTCTGAGGAGTCCTGCGATGAGTAGCGAAGCAACCTGCCCCATCACGCTGACCGTTGCCGGTGACCCGCGTCTCGCTCGCCTTGTGCGCATGACGGCAGCCAACGTTGGTGCCCTGTGCTCTATGTCTGTCGATCGCATCGAGGACATCCGCATGGCTGCCGAGGAGGCTTTCATCTTTGGTTGCACCGCGGTCGACTGCGACGACATCACCATCAAATTCGATGTCGATGAGACCCACGTTGGTATGACTGTTACCTTTGGTGACCAGGCTACGGTCGATGAAGACGACCAGGCTGCGGTGTATGCCGAGCTCATCCTCGCGAGCGTGTGCGATTCCTACGAAAAGACTGCGGCGCCCCTGACGCTTTCCCTCGACCTCAAGGCGGATATCTAATATGACCGAACGTTCCCGGAGCGGTAAGACCGCTTGGGACAAGGAGAAAACCCGCGAGCTGTTTCGTCGCTATAAAGAGACCGCTGACCCGGACGCACGCGAGCAGCTCGTCATGTCCCACATGAACCTGGTAAGGTTTCTTGCCAACAAATTTAAGAACCGCGGCGAGCCGCTCGATGATCTGATGCAGGTTGGCTATCTGGGCCTGCTCAAGGCGATTGATCGTTTTGACCCCGAGCGCGGCCTCGAGTTCACCACATTTGCCACGCCCACCATTCTGGGCGAGATTAAGCGCCACTTTCGCGACAAGGGCTGGAGCGTGCGCGTGCCGCGTCGTCTGCAGGAGCTCTCGGCTAAGGTCAACCAGGCCACCGACAAGCTCACCAACGAGTTGCAGCGCTCGCCCAAGGTTGAGGAAATCGCCGAGTACCTGGGTGTCACTGTCGACGAGGTGCTCGAAGCCATGGAATCGTCCTCGGCCTACACCTCGGTACCCATCGAGGCCCCCGGTGCGTCCGATTCCGACGATGCGCCTTCGATTCTCGACCGCTATGCCGATGATGACAACGAGCTCGACTTCACCGATGACCGCCTGGTGATCGAGGAGGCCATTCGCGATTTCTCGCCGCGTGAGCGCGAGGTTATCGAGCTGCGCTTTGTGAAGGGCATGACTCAGATTGAGATTGCCAAGAAGCTGGGTATCTCGCAGGTGCAGGTCTCGCGTCTGCTTCGCCGTACCCTTAAGAAGATTCAAGACAAGATTGACCCCGACGGAGTGATGGTTCGTTCATGAATGACCACCCCCAACAATCCGACCGCACGCTGTGCGATACCCGCATTCTGACGCTTCGCATTTGGTCCGTCGTCGGTTGCATCGTTATCGCCGCTGTCATCTTTAACCTTATGGGAATCCTGGCGCCGGTTATCGAGTTTCTCGCTGTCGGTTCCATCATCGCTTTTGTGATGTCGCCGATCACCAACTGGCTCGAGCATCACGGCGTCGGTCGTGGCTTCGGTTCGCTCATCGCGCTCATCGTGGTTGTGGCGGTGCTCGTCGGCGTCGTCTGCATCCTGTCGCCGATTCTGTTTGGCCAGATTATGGAAGTCCTGAGCCGTCTGCCCGCGCAGCTTCGCGTTGCGGGCGGCGACCTCAATGAGATGATCTCACACGCCAAGACGCTCAACAACACGCCGCTCAAGGAGTATCTGGACGATAATCTTTCGTCGTTGGTTGCCGTGGCATCGAAGTATGTGTCTCAGATCGCTGCCGAGCTTGGCCGCGGTGCGTTCCCGCTCATCACCAATACGGCCTCGCAGCTGTTCGTGATTTTCCTTGGTTTGGTGCTTGCGTATTGGATGGCCTGCGACTACCCTCGCATGCACCACGAGATTTGCACCATCATCGGTCAGGAGAAGGAGACCTCGTACCGCTTTATGGTCGCCATCCTTTCTCGCTCTGTCGGCGGCTACATGCGCGGTATGGTCGTGACGTCCATCTGCGGCGGTTTCCTTGCCTTTATCGGTTTTATGATCATCGGCCATCCGTATGCGGCGCTCATGGCTATCTTTACCGGCATCATGCATTTGGTTCCGGTCGTCGGTCCTTGGGTGAGCGCAGCAATCGCCACAGTGCTTGGTTTCATGTTCAGCCCCATGTTGGCGTTATGGACGCTTATCGTGACGATGGTCGCGCAAAACGTCACCGATAACGTGATTTCGCCTAAGGTTATGCAGAGCTCGGTGCAGGTGCATCCCATCATGAGCCTCACGGCGCTCGTTATTGGCTCGGCACTCATGGGCCCCATCGGCATGATTATTGCCATCCCGCTTTGTGCGGCCCTCAAAGGTATCTTCGTGTACTACTTCGAGAATGAGACCGGCCGCCAGCTTGTGGCCTATGACGGCGCCGTGTTTAAGGGCACACCGTACCGCGATGCCGATGGCAACCCGGTCGCCGTCTACGACGCGCTCGGCGACGACACCTTCATTTACGAGTCCGAGCTCATCGGCAACGAGACTGCGCCCGAGGCCCAAGCGATGCCTAAGCCCGAGTTCGATAATCCCTGGATCAAGCTCTCGGGTTTGCAACCCGATGCCACGGGCTTCTTCAAGAATCCCTTCGCCAAGGACGATGACTCCAACTCGGACGACGATACCAAAACCGGCATCGACGGCTCCATGGACGATGATGACAACTAGCGGGGTAATTCTGATTAATATTCATACGCGCTAACATGCAATTTCGCTGAAGGGCCGGCATTGTGCCGGCCCTCTTTTTTGCACTTGCGCGGCGGGATGGTAATATCGTTACGTTTGAACTGTTTCGATGTGAAACCGAGGAGATTCCCTCTATGAGTGCTGACTACCCGTCAATGACTACGGCCGAGATCCGCTCCAAGTTCCTCAACTTCTTTGAGGAGCGCGGTTTTAAGCTCTATCCTTCTTCGTCCCTCGTCCCCGACGATCCTTCGCTGCTGCTTGCCAACGCTGGCATGAACCAGTTTAAGGAGTACTACCAGGGCAAGAAGACCATGAAGGAGATCGGCGCTATCTCCTGCCAGAAGTGCGTCCGCACCAACGACATCGATTGCATCGGCGAGGATGGCCGTCACCTGTCCTTCTTTGAGATGCTCGGCGACTTCTCCTTTGGCGGCGTCTCCAAGCAGCAGGCCTGCGCCTGGGCCTTTGAGCTCATCACCAAGGAGTTCAAGCTGCCGCTCGACCGCCTGTACTTTACCGTCTTTACCGAGGACGACGAGACCCACGACGTGTGGCGCTCTTTGGGCGTTGCTGAGGACCACATCTCCCGCCTGGGCGAGGACGACAACTTCTGGGCTGCTGGCCCCACCGGTCCCTGCGGTCCGTGCTCAGAGATCTACTTTGACATGGGCGAGGAGGTCGGCTGCGGGAGCCCCGACTGCAAGCCCGGCTGCGACTGCGACCGCTTCCTGGAGTTCTGGAACCTCGTCTTTACCCAGTATGACCGCCAGGAGGACGGCTCCATGCCGGAGCTGCCGCACCGCAACCTCGATACGGGCATGGGCCTTGAGCGTATGGCCGCCATCATGCAGCACAAGACCGCCAATTACGACGGCGACTTGATGCAGCATCTCATCAAGCTGGGCGAGGAGATCAGCGGCAAGACCTATGACGCTGACGATTACTCTGGCGCCAGCCGCTCGCTGCGCATCATCGCCGACCACTCCCGTGCCGTCGACTTTATGATTTCGGATGGCATCCTCCCCGGTAACGAGGGTCGCGAGTACGTCCTTCGCCGCCTGCTCCGTCGTGCCGTGTTCCACGGTCGCCTGCTGGGCATCGAGGGCGCTTTCCTGACCAAGTTCATCGACGAGGTTAACGCTCAGATGGGCGAGGCCTATCCCGAGCTGCTCAAGAACGTCGCGCTCGTCAAGGGTATCGTTGCCTCCGAGGAGGAGCGCTTCTCCACGACGCTCGACAACGGTCGCGTCTACCTGGATGAGGCACTGGCAGCGCTTGCCGAGGGCGCTGTGCTTCCGGGCGATGTCGCCTTTAAGCTGCACGACACCTTTGGTTTCCCCATCGACCTAACCGTCGAGATCGCCGGCACCGCTGGCCACGACGTCGACATGGACGGCTTCACTGCCTGCATGGAGGACCAGAAGGCCCGCGCCCGCGCCAATGCCAAGGGCGACGCCTGGGGTAGCTTCAACGACGTGTGGGTTGAGCTTTCCGACAAGGTCGCTGCGACCGAGTTCGACGGCTATGACAACGATGTGATCGAGGGCGCCAAGGTTGTCGCCATCGTGCGCAACGGCGAGTCCGTCGAGTCCGCTGCCGCCGGCGAGGACGTCGAGGTTGTGCTCGACCGCACCCCGTTCTATGCCGAGATGGGTGGTCAGCAGGGCGATGCCGGCAAGCTTTCCGCCGAGGGCGTTGTTCTGACCGTTGCCGACACCAAGAACCACAACGGCCTGTTTGCCCACGTCGCGCACGTTGCCGATGGCACGCTGACTGTCGGTGCCGCTGTTACCGCCGCGCTCGACGCCGAGCGCCGTGGCTTCCTGCGCCGCAACCACACCGCCACGCACCTGCTCGACGCCGCCCTTAAGCAGGTCCTGGGCGAGCACGTCTCTCAGGCCGGCTCGCTGGTGACGCCCGAGCACCTGCGCTTTGACTTCACGCACTTCGAGGCCCTGTCCTCCGAGCAGCTCAAGGCTGTCGAGGACCTGGTCAACCAGCAGATCTTCGCTTCCAAGCCGGTCGTGACCCGTGTCATGGGCATCGACGAGGCTAAGGCTGCCGGCGCTGTCGCTCTGTTTGGAGAGAAGTACGGCGATGTCGTCCGCGTCGTCTCCGTGGGCGCCGAGGACCAGCCGTTCTCCCGCGAGCTCTGTGGTGGCACGCACGCTGCCAACACCGCTGAGATCGGCCTGTTTAAGATTATTTCCGAGTCCTCTACGGGCTCGAACGTCCGCCGTATCGAGGCCGTGACCTCTAAGGGTGCCCTCGACTATATGGCCGACCGCCTGGCACTCGTTGACGCCGCTGCTACTGCGCTCAAGTGCCGCGTGGATGAGGTTCCCGCTCGCGTGGAGAACCTGCAGGCCGAGCTGCGCGAGACGTCCAACAAGCTCAAAAAGGCTCTGACCGGTGGCTCCTCCGACGCCATTTCCAGTGCCATCGAGGGTGCCGTCGAGCTCGGCGGCTACAAGCTCGTCGTCGCTGAGCTCCAGGGCCTTGAGGCTGCCGACCTGCGCAACGTATGGGATACCGTGCATCAGAAGGTCGCCGGCCCTGTCGCTTGTGTCGTCGCCAGCGTGACTGAGAAGGGCACTCCGGCCCTGCTCGCTGCCGGCTCCGATGACGCCGTCAAGGCCGGTTTCCACGCCGGTAACGTGATCAAGCAGATCGCGGGTCTGGTCGACGGTCGCGGTGGCGGTCGTCCCAACATGGCCCAGGCCGGTGGCAAGAATGCTGCCGGCATCGCCGATGCCCTCGCGGCCGCTAAGACCGCGCTCGGCGCCTAAGAATCTAAGAAGTCGCTGTGGTTGCGCTCGCGCTGGACATAGGGGAGACCAGGATTGGCATCGCCGTCTCGAGCCGTGATGGCAAGATGGCGATGCCTGTCAAGGTGCTTCCGGCTGCCGAGGTCACCGGTATGGCCAAGACGTTCCGCTACCTGGTTGAGGACTATGAGCCCGACATCCTGGTAAGCGGACGTCCCCTGACCATGGCCGGTGAGCCCGGCCCTCAGGCCGAGCGCGTTGCCGCTGTGGCGCAAAAGATTGCCGACGAGCTCGATCTTCCGTTGGAGTTTGAGGACGAGCGTCTGTCCTCGCAAGAGGCCAAGCGTATCCTGCGCGAGCAGGGACTCAACGAAAAGCAGATGAGGGGCAAGATCGACATGATTGCCGCCAGCCTGTTTTTGCAGACGTGGCTCGATCGTAAAAACGAGGAGGTTTCGCATGCCTAGTGCTTCCGATCCGCGCCAGCCGAATCGTACACAGCAGCCGGCGTCGCGCCCTGCCCAGCCTGGCCAGCGTCCGGCACAGCCGACGCAGCGCGCGGCTCAGCCTGCCGCGCGCCCGGCGCAGTCCTTCTCTCGTTCGGCCCAACCTGTTCAACGGACGGGTCAGCAGCCTTCTGCTCGTTCGGTTCAGCATTCGGCTTCTCACGCGGCTCAGCAGCCCACTGCTCGTACGGCCCAGCCTGCAGGCGGCACCCGCTTTAAGCAGCAGGCACCTACCCAGCGAACGCAGGCCCCCCAATCGCATTCGCATCACGCTCGTGGTTCGCATGGCGTTGCTCCGGCGACCCGCTCGAGCTACAACACGCATGCTCGTCGCGGTGCTCAAAAGAAAAGCTCCCCGGTGCCTATGATTATCGGTGGCGTTGTTGCCGTGCTTGCGCTTGTCGCGATCGTTTTCTTTGTCGTGCCAGCCGTCAAGGGCTTCTTTGGCGGTGAGGGTGCGAAAGTCGTTGCAGGCCAGCAGGTTACTATCACGATTCCCGATGGTGCCTCGGGTGACAGCATCGCTTCGATTCTCTCCGAGAATCATATCGTCGAAAATCCCAAGGATTATTATGCGGCGGTGAAAAAGCTCAACGCCGATATGTCGCTCAAGCCTGGTGATTATTCGTTCACCACACTCATGGATGCGACCAAGGTTGTTCAGCAGCTCATGGAAGGCCCCAACGCGGGCTCCAATGCGCTGACTATCCCTGAGGGCCTAACGGTCGATCAAGTCGCCGACCGTGTGGCCCAGGCCTACGACAGCATCTCTAAGGAAGACTTCCTCAACCAGGCCAAGGCCTCCAACTACGTTGACGACTATAGCTTCCTTAAGGGCGCCGCCAACGATTCGCTCGAGGGTTTCTTGTTCCCCAAGACCTATTCGCTGGGCGATTCGCCGACGGCCGATGACGTGATTCGCGCCATGCTCGATCAGTTTAAGACCGAGTACAAGTCGCTTGACTTTGCGAGCTGCGAAGCCAAGATCAAGGAACGCTACGGCGTGGAGATGTCCGACTACGACATCGTCAACTTGGCCTCTATCGTTGAGCGCGAGGGCCTCAACGCCGATCAACGTGCGCACGTGGCCTCGGTCTTCTACAACCGCCTTGCCGGCAAGCTCGACGGTCTGCGCTATCTCAACAGCGATGCGACCATGATGTATGTCACCGGTGGCGAGGTTACCGCCGACGACCTGCAGAGCGATAGTCCGTATAACACCTATAAACACGAGGGTTTGCCGCCCACGCCCATCTGCTCTCCGTCGCTCGAGGCACTCAAGGCCACGCTTGAGCCGACCGACTCCGAGGACCTGTATTTCTACATTACGCAGGACGAGGAGTACTTCTCACAAACCTACGAAGAGCATCAACAGTCTTGGAATTAGCATGAGGATTTTTAGCCCCAAACGATACGTTGCCTCGGTCGATCGCATCGACCTTGATACCCTGTGGGCCGATGGCAAACGCGCCATTCTGCTCGATCGCGATAACACCCTGGTGCCGCGCGACACCGAGCAGGTTCCCGCCGCGGTTTCTGCTTGGCTCGACGCCGCCCGCGCCAAAGGTTTTAAGCTGTGCATGGTGTCCAACAACTGGCATCGCGACCAGGTCATGAGCTCTGCACGCGAGCTGGGACTCGAGGCCATCAGCCACGCTATGAAGCCGGCGCCGTTTGCCCTCAAGGCGGGTCTTAAGCGCCTCGGCGCCACGGCCGACGAGGCCGTGCTGATCGGTGATCAGCTCTACACGGACGTGTGGAGCGGCAACTTCGCCGGCGTCGATACCATCTTGGTTAAGCCGCAGGCGACGCAGGACCTGTGGTATACGCAGATCTTCCGTATCTTTGAGCGTCGGGCCCTTCGCGACCTTCCCTGCGAGGAATAGGTCTCGTCATGTCCCAGCACACCAAACACGGCTGCGACCATATCTTCTTTATCGGCTTTTTGGGCGCGGGCAAATCGACGCTCGCGCGCAACGTCGGCACTATGTTCAAGCGGCGTTTTATCGATACCGACCGCCTGGTCGTGCGCCGTTGCGGCAAGTCGGTAACCGAGATTTTTGAGACCGAGGGTGAGGGTCGTTTTCGCGAGCTCGAGACCTCGGCGCTCCGTTCGCTCCAAAGCGAGCGCAGCCTGTTGGTTTCGTGCGGGGGCGGTATCGTCGAAACGCCGGTGAATATTGAACTGATGCACGAAATGGGTACGTGCGTGTACCTCGAGGGCGACTTCGAGGATTCGATTCGCCAGATTCGTCGGTCCGACACGCGTCCCGATTTCCGCTCGCCTGAGCATGCCGCGCGCCTGTTTGAGCATCGCCGTCCGCTGTATCGTCAGGCTGCCGACCTTACCCTTGATATTCGCAACAAGTCCTTCGAGGACGTTTCCTACCTTTGTGCCGAGATGCTTTTGGAGCGTGGGCTGCTATGATTCGCCGTCAACTGATCAATTTCCAAAACCGCAGCGTCGATGTCCGTGTCGGATTGGGTGCGTTCGATGAACTGTCGCGTATGTTTGCCTCGGCCGTGGGCAAGCCTAAGCGCGCGATGGTCGTTTGGAACACCGCCACATCCGAGCGTTTTGGTGAAGTCGTCGAGCATGCGCTGGTCGACGCCGGTTTTGCCGTGTCGCCGCTAGTCCTCGAGGTTTCGCCTGCTGGTGCCACGCTGGCCGATGCTGATGCTATCTTTGGCGCCCTGTCTGCCAACGGCGTTACCTGCGACGATCTGGTTGTCGCCGTTGGCGATGCCGCAACCTGCTCGGTTGTTAGCTGGTGCGCCAACCAGTGGTGCGGCCGAACCGAGTGCGCGCTGTTGCCGACGACCTTCGACGCCATGCTCACGGTCGCGACGACCATGAAGCCGCTCGTCGCCTCGTCGGCGAATGCGCTTCCGGCTATCGCGTTCCGTCCTGAGCCGGGCTTGGTCGTGTGTGACCTCGACCTTGTTCGCGAGACGGACCCCGAGGACCTCAAGCTCGGCTTTGTGGTGCTTGTTGGCACCATGCTTTCGAGCAGCAAGTCCCGCTGGAATCAGTTTACTGAGACCGTCCCCGAGATTCTCGCGGGCGAGGAGGTCGCGCTCGTCAATGCCGTTCAATGGTCTCAGACTGCCCGTAAAGACGTACTGATGGCCACGAACCCGAGCGCCCGCCATGCGCTCGATTTTGGCAAGACGGGGGAGCGCACCCTGCGCACCTGCTTGGGCGATGCCGCTTCGCAGGTCCCTGCCTACCAGCTGTTGTCCGAGGGCATGCGCTTTGAGGCGCGCCTTGCCCACGACGCCTGCGACTTCGATATCGATTACGTCTTTGAGGTTGATGACTGCTTGGAGGACTTTGGTATCGAGGAACTTGCCTTCGATCTGGAGCCTGCCGCATATATCGAGGAGTTCCGCAAGCAGCAGTTCGCCCGCTCGAACCGCAGCATGCTGCCGCTGCCCGCAGCGCTCGGCGCCATTCGTCTAACGAGCGTTGAGGACGAGGTTCTTGTGCGCCACGCTCATGCCTACTTGGCTTCTCGCAAGGAACTTCTCTAAGATTTATTGACATCCATCGTCTTTCGTATCATGTTGAGGGGCGGGTTTTCAATCGGTTGCGGATCGCATACGATTCCGTACGTTGATTGAGACCCGTCCCGTCTTTATAGAGACAACAAGAAAGGAATCTGCATGTCTGAGTTTGCTGCCGGTCCTGCCGGTCGTATCGAGCGTGTCCGTGCCCTGATGGTCGAGCGTGGCTACGACGCCATCGTGGTGCGCGACGAGGCCAACCTTCGTTGGCTTACGGGCGTGAAGGGCGTCTTCGACTACACCTTCGAGTTCCCGCACGCTGCGTTTATTACGGCCGACCAGTGCCTGTTCCACACCGACTCGCGCTACCTCAACAGCTTTGAGGAGAACACGCCCGCCGGCAGCCCCTGGGTCTACGACATGGACGAGGGCACCATCCCCGGTTGGGTCGCCGGCAAGATTGCGGCCAACAAGTGCCGCGTCTGCGCTGTCGAGGACGATATGCAGATTAATTTCTACCAGGGCATTCAGCGCGGCCTGGAGGACCGCTCCGTCGCCTGCATGCTGCCGCTGATGCACGACGACATCCGCAGGATGCGCGCCATCAAGGACGCCGAGGAGATCGAGCTCATGCGCCACGCACAGTCGATCACCGACGCCGCCTTCCAGCACATGCTCGGGTTTATTAAGCCCGGTATGACCGAGAAGCAGGTTCGCAACGAGCTTGAGAACTTTATGTTCGCCAACGGCGCCGACAGCCTGGCCTTCGGCTCCATTGTGGCGAGCGGTCCCAACACCGCCAACCCGCATGCCGTGCCGAGCGACCGCGTGATCGAGAAGGGCGATTTCGTTCTCATGGATTATGGCGCGGGCTACTGCGATTACCGCTCCGACATGACACGCACCGTCGTGATGGGCGAGCCCACGCAGGAGCAGCTCGACCTGTACGCGCTCGTGCGCCGTACGCACGAGGAGTGCGTCGCCGCCATTCATCCGGGCGTCGAGGGCAACGACATCTACAAGCTCTCCAAGAAGATCATCGGCGATGCCGGCTATGGCGATTACTATAATCATGGCCTGGGCCACGGCGTTGGTATCGACATCCACGAGCTGCCCAACTTCAACCGTAGCAAGAACATCATTGAGGTCGGCTCGGTTATTACCATGGAGCCCGGCGTCTACCTGCCCGGTGTGGGCGGCGTGCGCCTGGAGGACTACGGCGTCGTCACCGAGAACGGATATGAGCCCTTCACCAAGACCCCGCACGACCTGCACGTCATCGATTGCTAGCCCATTTCGATAGATTTTTGGGGCGGGGCGTCCGGATCGATTCGGACGCCCCGCGTTCTCTTTTTATGCGCTCGCCGCAGGCGCCGCCTGCAAGTGTATAATTTCTATCGTATGTAATTTGGACGCTTGTGCGTTCTGCCCATAACAAGAAAGGTCGCTATGCCTACCATTTCTACCGCCGACTTCAAGAACGGCCTTGGTCTCCGCATCAAGGACAAGGTCTACACCATCGTCGAGTTCCAGCATGTCAAGCCGGGCAAGGGCGGCGCGTTTGTGCGCTACAAGACCCGCGACATCAAGAGCGGCCGCGTCGTCGAGAACACCTGCAACGCCGGCACCAAGTTCGAGAGCGTCATGCTCACCACCCGTGAGTTCCAGTACCTCTACAACGATGGCGCCGACTACATCTTCATGGACAACGAGTCCTATGAGCAGGTTCCCGTTCCCGAGGACATGGTGGGCGAGAACTCCAAGTGGCTGCGTGAGAACGATGTCTGCCAGCTGCTCTTCGCCGACGATGAGCTCATGGGCGTGACCCCGCCGATGTTCATCGAGACCACCATCGTCCAGACCGACCCGGGCTTTAAGGGCGACACCGTCCAGGGTTCCACCAAGCCGGCCACGATTGACACCGGCGCTGTCATCCAGGTCCCCATGTACCTCAACGAGGGCGAGGTCATCAAGGTTGACACCCGCGACGGCAAGTTCGTCTCCCGCGTCTAGCAACCAAATCTTCTAGGAGGACTCATGCCCCAGGAAATCAAGATTGACGGCATCGGCATTTCGCCCGATGTTCTGACCGCCATCGTCTCGCGCGCCGTGTCGGATGTCGAGGGCATCGCCTCCGTTGGCGTCAAGGACCTTGCCACCAACCTTGTCTCCATGATGCTTTCGTCCAAGGCCCCGGCTTCCGAGCCGGCGGTCGAGGCCGAGGTCGTCGGCGACAAGCTCGCACTCACCGTGCGTGTCGTGGTGTTCTTTGGCTATCCGTTCAAGAAACTCGCCGAGGCCGTTCGCGCCGCCGTGGTCGCCGCCATCGATGCCCAGGTTGGCGTCGAGGTCGAGCGCGTTGACGTTTGCATCGACGGCCTCGTTTTCCCCAAGGAGTAACCTTTGAGCCTTAAGGTTTATCGCGGGCGTACGCTTGCCCGCAGTCAGGCGCTGCAGCTGCTGTTCCAGGCCGAGGCCACGGACAGCCCGCTCGAGCGCGTCCTCGAGGGCGATTTCCTGATCTCGAAGGGTCCCCTCGACCCCTATGCGCTGGAGCTGTGCCGTGGTGCCTACGAGCATATCGACCGCATCGACTGCGCCCTGCGCTCCGTTGCCAAGAACTGGGATCTTATGCGCATGCCCGGCGCCGATCGCAATCTGCTGCGTATCGCCGTTTACGAGATGCGTTTCCTCACCGACGAGGAGGTTTCGGACGCCATCGTGATCAACGAGGCCGTCGAGCTTGCCAAGGCCTATGGCACCGACCAGTCTGCGTCGTTCGTCAACGGCGTGCTGGGCAAGATCGCTCGCAGCGAGGAGCTGCCGGGCGAGGACCTGTACCAAGAGCTGCTGGCCGAGGACCGTGCCCGCGAGGAGGCCCAGGCCGCCGAGGCTGCCGCCAAGGTTGCGGTTGCCCAGGCTGAGGCTGGCGTGCTGGCCGAGTATTCGGACGCCGCCGAGGCTGTTGTCGACTCCGTCGAGGAGTAGCCATGCCAGAGGGTTCCGTCCGCAACTTCGACGAGATCTCGGACCGTATGGATCAGATCATCGCTACCGTTCGCTCCAAGGATACCTCCTTGGAGCGTTCGCTCGATTTGTTTGACGAAGCGATTGAGCTGGGCTCCCGCGCGGTCGATATGGTCGACAAGTTTGAGCTGACGCCGCGTGAGGCCGACAAGCTCGAGCAGGAATACGATGAGGATGCGGCAAACGAATCCCAGGATAGCTAGGCCGCATCTCCGGATACGAATGGTTGATGGCATTCATGAAACGCGTGCGTCTTGATGACGAACTGATTTCACAGGGCATCTGCGCCGATCGCGCGGATGCCCTTCGCACTCTTATGGCCGGCTTGGTCTCGAGTGGCGGTGAGCGCTTGACTTCGCCGGGCCTTAAGGTGATCCCGGGGCTGCCGCTGCACGTGAAGGGACGCATTCCCTATGTTGGCCGCGGCGGTCTTAAGCTCGAAGGCGCGCTTGATGCGTTTGGCATCAATCCGACGGGCCTTGCCTGTCTGGATGTGGGCTGCTCTACCGGCGGTTTTACCGATTGCCTGCTCAAGCGCGGAGCTGCGACCGTTGTCTCGGTGGACGTGGGTCGCGCCCAGTTTGATTGGTCGTTGCGTCAGGACGATCGCGTGATGCTGCATGAGCGCACAAACGTGACGCAGCTGCCTGAGCTTGGCTATGCCGACGCCATCGACCTGGCTGTGTGTGATGTCTCGTTTACCAGCATTGCGAACATTATCGATGCGGTACTGGCGTGCCTGACTCCTACGGGTGCATTCTGTACGCTCGTAAAGCCGCAGTTTGAGGCTCCGGCGGCGCTGGTGGGCGAGGGCGGCATTGTGACCGATCCCGCCGTTCGCCGCGATACACTCGTGGCGGCGGTTGAACTCTTTGCTGCCAAGGGCCTGTTCCCGGTCGATGTGTGCGTGTCACCCATTCATGGTGCCAAGGGCAACGTTGAGTTTTTCCTGTACGGCACGAGATTTGACCCCGGCGTCCGCTCGCAAGACGAGCTGCAATCCCAGGTATCGGTTTTGAGCGAGAAAGCTGCAACGCTATGAAGGTCTTTCTGGTTCCCAATTACTACAAGCAAGAGGCGGTCGAGAGCGGCCTGATGCTCGAGCTTTGGCTGACGCGCCAGGGCTATGAGGTTGCATGGGCTGCCGACCAGCGATCGAAGATTCAAAGCACGCCTGACATTGACGGCTCCGATCTGGTCATTACGCTCGGCGGGGACGGTACGTTGCTGCGCGCTGCCCGCATCCTCAACCATCGCGAGATTCCTATCCTCGGTCTTTCCTATGGTCACCTGGGCTTTTTAACTGCTGCGAGTCCCGAGGAGCGCGACATTCTGCAGGTCGTGAGCGACGCCCTGTCCGGCGAGCTGCACGTGAGCCGTCGCGCCACCATCGCCGCGGATATCGTGTCCGTGCGCGAAGACGGTACGAAGGATGTCGTGCGCACCTTCGCCCTCAACGACATGGCACTCACTCGCGGCCCCCTGTCCGATATGGTCGAGTTTGACATCACGGTGTCCGGCCATCATATCGACCGCCTGCGCGGTGACGGTGTCGTCGTTTCGACGGCGACCGGCTCCACTGGCTATGCACTATCCGCCGGCGGCCCCATCGTGAGCCCCGACTATACGGGCATGGTCTGCGTGCCCATTGCGCCGCACACCATTCAGGCTCGTGCCTTTTTGACCTCGCCGAGTGATGTCGTCGAAATCTTTATGTCCGATGATCGCCCGAGCGTTCCGGCGATCGCTATCGATGGACAGTTTATTACCTGCGATGGCACCGTTGAGAGCGTGGCGGTGCGCCGCGGGCCCGGAGATGTGCTGCTGCTCGATTACGGCCCCGAGAGCTTCTATAACTCGGTGAGCCGCGTATTCTACGGAGTCCGTCATGATCGATGAGCTGCAGGTTTCTAACATTGCACTCATTCGCGAGGCGACGCTGGTTCCGAGCGCGGGCCTAACGGTTCTGACCGGAGAAACCGGCGCCGGCAAGACCGCGCTGCTCTCGGCCCTCAAGCTTATTTTGGGCGAGCGCGCGGATTCTTCGACGGTGCGCGAGGGCGAGGCGCTTGCTAGCGTTGAGGCGCGGCTGTTCGACGGTCCACACGACACTGAGGGTTTCACGGTCCAGCGTAGCCTTTCTGCCGAGGGCCGCAGCCGCGTAAAAATTGACGGCCGCATTGCCAGCGTGCGCGAGCTTTCGGAGCGCGTCGGCGTGATGATGGATCTATGTGGCCAGCACGAGCACCAGCGCTTGCTCGATCCGGCGCATCACGTTGCGATGGTCGATGCATGGGCAGGGCGTCCGGCACTCGAGGCGCTGGATGCGTACCGCGTCTGCTTTAAAGCATCGCGCGCTGCCGCCAAGGAGGTTCGACGTGTTGAAGAGGCCTCGCGTGCGCAGGGGAGCCGCGTCGAGGAGGCGCGCTTTGCCCTCGAGCGCATCGGCGAGGTCGACCCCAAGCCGGGCGAGTATGAGGAACTCGAGGAACTGCTGCCGCGCTCCGAACATGCCGAGGTACTGGTTGCCACGGCTAACGATGCCCATGCATCGCTTGCCTCCGAAGGGG
>CAUAEH010000049.1 GCA_958427975.1 uncultured Collinsella sp.
GTGCTCGTCAACGTGCATTCGGACAACAAGGCCGGCCTGGACGATTGCCAGCCCATTTGGGACGCCGTCGCTGCCGCCGAGAAGGAGCTCAACGGTCGCGGCCGCATCTTGGTGCGCCCGAGCGGTACCGAGCCGCTGGTTCGCGTTATGGCCGAGGCCGAGACGCACGAGCTGACCCAGCGTGTTGTCGACGACATCGTCGAGGTTGTCAAGCGCGAACTTCCCTAATGGTCAATAACGGGTGCCAAGTGGTAAACTGTTAAGGCTATTTTGATTGATTGGTATGTCCGAGGGGGAGCATGTTCACTAAAGTCCTGAGGTCTTTTGGTATGCGTGGTCGAGTCCTTACGCTGGATGCTCCCATCTCGGGCGACGTCATTCCGTTGTCGGAGGTCAATGACCAGACGTTTGCCACCGGCCTTTTGGGCCAGGGCGTGGCGATTCAGCCTACCGGCACGCGCGTGATTGCGCCGGCAGACGCCAAGGTCGAGGCCATTTTTCCCACGGGACACGCCGTTGCGCTCAACACGGTCGATGGCCTAGACGTGCTCATTCACGTTGGTTTGGACACTGTTCAGCTCGAGGGCAAGCACTTTACCGTACATGCGCAAGTGGGCGACATCGTCCATAAGGGCGATGTGCTCATCGAGTTCGATCGCGAGGCAATTGCTGCCGAGGGCTACGATGTGACGGTTCCCATCTTGGTGTGTAACTCCGTTGAGTTCTCGAGCATCAAGGGTTCCGTTGGCGAGCATGTCGAGGAGATGGACCAGCTTATCGTCGCGCGTGAGCGCTAGTCGCTCCGCTTGGCCTTTAGCCTACAATTCAAACACGTTTATGGAGGGCGCCCTTGAAAGAGGGCGCCCTCCGTGGCAAGATGGGAAACGTCCGAGGCTAAACAGCTTTGGGTCACCGTGGACGGGCAGGGGCCTCGACGCGGTTAGACACGAGACACATACATTACGCGACCTCGCCCTGGTGGCCGCACACGTTGGTTGCGGCCGACGCGGGCCGCGGGCAAGTGCTTGTAAGGGGAGCCTTGCCTCTCTTGTACGAGAAAGGACGCGTAATGAAGATTATTAAAGCTAAAGACTACGAGGATATGAGCCGCAAGGCCGCTAATATCATCTCGGCCCAGGTTATCCTCAAGCCCGATTGCGTGTTGGGTCTTGCCACCGGCTCCACCCCGATTGGTGCTTACAAACAGCTCGCTGCTTGGTACGAGAAGGGCGACATCGACTTCGCCGAGGTCAGCACCTATAACCTGGACGAGTATCGTGGTCTTTCGCACGACGATCCCCAGAGCTATCACTACTTTATGCGTGAGAACTTCTTCGATCACATCAATATCGACCTGAACAACACGCACGTGCCCGATGGCTCCAACCCCGATGCCGCCGCTGCCTGCTCCGAGTACGACAAGATCGTCGCTGCCGCCGGTTACCCGGATCTGCAGCTGCTCGGCATTGGTAATAACGGCCATATCGGCTTCAACGAGCCCGATGACCACTTCTCCAAGGGTACGCACTGCGTCGACCTGACCGAGAGCACCATTCAGGCCAACAGCCGCCTGTTCGACAGCATCGACGATGTACCCCGTCAGGCTTACACCATGGGCACTCAGACCATCATGTATGCCCGCATGATCCTGGTTGTCGCCAACGGTGAGGCCAAGGCTCAGGCCGTGCACGATATGTGCTATGGTCCGGTTACGCCCAAGTGCCCGGCTTCGATCCTGCAGCTGCACACCAACTGCGTCGTCGTTGCTGACGAGTCCGCTCTTTCGCTCTGCGAGTAACGCGACCAAGCGATCTTACAGAGCTTTTTAAAAGGCCCTCGCTTTGCGGGGGCCTTTTTAGTGGACATGGGCCGTGTGCATGCATGACGGAAACCTTGCCGCATGCTTGACTGGTGGGTTCTAAATCATTCGATTCATTCTATAGCAGATTCTATGCACAATTACTACCATAGAGTCGCAGGCGGTAGCGAGGAGTAGGCGAGTTGCGCAACTCAAATAATAATAGCCGACTGCGCCACACTGCAAATGGGATGGGACATGCTGGCAAGCGCATTGACCTGCGCAAAGACCTATTGGTCGGGGGATAAGTTACCATCGGGCCTCGCTGTACAAAAACTTGCCAAACACGTACCGGCAGACAACCAAAAAACTCTATGTCGCGCTATTCACGGGGTGGCTCATATGGTCCTGCAGTTACGGTGTCCATATGGTCGAGTTGAGGAGCAGGCATGGAAAACGATCTGGGCAATACGGACGACCTCGAGTTGATGCCGACGGGCGGCGGCTATATGGTGCGGCGCGATCGCTTGATGAACGAGCTCATCGTTAAAGGGCGCAAGGCGGGAATTGTTTTGCTTTACGCGCCCGACGGGTTTGGTAAGACGTCGGTGTTGCTGCAATATGTGCAGGAGGTTAAATCGGACCCCACGCGAGGGCCGGTTCGGATTATCGAGGCCGAGCGCGCGATTGGACGCGAGCTCTTTATGCAGCTCGAGGTTGTCGCCGATGAGCTTAAGGACAAACCTCATTCGCTCGTTGCGATCGACAACGTGCCCAATCTCGAGCAGCACGAAACCGAGGACCTCATCGATCGAATCCGCAGCTTACGTGCTATGGGGACAGGGGTCTTTATTGCTTGCCGCCCCTCAAACCGATTGCTTATCCACGGGCTGGGCGATTCTGTAAAAGTCAATGCGCAGATGCTCAAGGTGCACGCCTATGAGTATTCGTCATGGGCCACGGCGTTCTCAATCAGCACATCGCTCGATTTTTATCGGCTCACGCAAGGCGTACCCGAGCTGGTATCGGCCCTGCAGACGGGAATGTATGGACAGGGCGATGTTGCCGGGTTGCTCGAGAACGAAATCGTCAACGTGTACGGTGCGGCGCTGGCCGATCTTGCATCGTTCGAGAACAACCTGTTGTTTACCATTGCCTGCTTGATGGTGCTGATGGGCGAGGGTCGCATCGCGGAGCTAGAGGCGTGCGGTGTGAGACTTTCGATGGTCGACCAGTCCATCTTTGTGCGCGATTATCCGATTTTTGGCGTAGATCCGTCTGATCGCACCTTTAGATGTTTGGGTGATAAGGACAATGCGCGTCTGAGGTTGCGAAAGCTTGTTGCCGAGATCCGTCCCGAACTAGTATCGCGGGCTGCTCGCATTTTGATTAAGGCAGGCCGATGCGATTTGGCCATGGACCTGGCTGATGCGTTCTTGGACCGTCGTGTGGTGTTGGAGCTAGCCGGGCAGTATGGGGCCGATCTTGCCCTGACCGGGCATGGAGGGGACATTTGCCGCGCGGCGTCGGCGATGATCAATGCGGAAAAGCAGGAGCAAGAGCCGGCACCCGCCGAGGCACTCGGCGTGTATCTGGCGGCTGTCAGCGTGTGCAATACAAAGCTGGCAAGGTATATGGCGTCCGTTATCGAACGTGCGGGCGATCAGGCGGCGCGTGAGCTCGACCCCGCTACCTGGAAAATAGCCCAGGCGCTTACTATCGCCTTTTACGGCGACAATGACCTGGGGCTTCCCGCCAACCCCGTTTTGCAAGAACAGACATCCTGCGAGGTGCTCGACATGCTGTCCGCGCATATCGAGGTCAAGCGCCACCTAACCGAGCGAGCGGAAGACGGCAATGTTCTCGCGAAGCTCAAGGTATGCAAAGCCTATGATTGCGAGCTCGACATCGCGGGGATTCTCGTACAGGCCGACCATATGCTGGTGGAGCTGTTCGACGGCTCGTTTACTAAACCCGACGAGCGCGATGACAAGATGGCTCAGATACTCGAGGCACTCGATATCCGTGGGCTTAAGGCGCCATCCATTTGGTTGCGCATGGCGCTGGCAGCGCGGCGCCTGCTCGCGGGCTTGCCCGTGACCGACGATGTGGCATTTGGCGAGCTCGACCGCTTTGCGGTGCGTGTTCGCGACAATCAAATTCAGCTGTTTGGGTTATTGCTGGAGGGTTGGCAATCGCTGGCGGAGGGGCGGCCGGTCAACGCAAAGTTCCGCGCGGTTCAGGTGCTCAAGCTCGCCGACGAATCGATTACGTACATGCGCGAAAACGCATTGCTGCTGGAGCGCGTGGCGTACCTGCGCAATACGTCGCTGGTATCGGTTCGCGAAGAGGCAGAGCTGCTCGATATGAGCAAGACTCAGGTCGGTGGCTCAGAAGCCTGGATCGTGGCGCTGCATCTGGCCGCTGCGGGCCGCGATAGCGATCTTGCTGCCTGGATGTCTATGAATCGCTCGGGGATTTTAGACCCATCGTATCGGCTATTCGCACGTCTTGCGATGCATTGCCTGGGCGAGCCTGCCGTTAGGATTCGCAAGAAGCTTCCGGTGCGCGAGCTGTCGCGGTATTCACTACGCGATGACTTTGAGGGCGAAAGTGAGCACCTATTCCAGGCGGGCGAGGTTGAGGCTGTCGATGCTATCGGCCATATTGAGATGCGCATGTTTGGCGCGTTTCGCGCCGAGCGCGACGGTTTTCCCATCACGGATAAGATGTGGCGTCGCAAAAAGGCGGCAACGCTTGCCGAACGCCTTGCGCTGGGTATGGATGCCATGGTCGACCGCGAGACAATCGCCATGGAGTTGTGGCCCCATGCCGAGTTTAACGCCGCGCGCAACAATCTGTATTCGACGGTATCGCGCTTGCGCTCGGCTTTGGGTCCAACGCCGGATGGCAAGTCGTGCGTGGTCATCCAAAACGAGTGCATTGGGCTCAACGGCGACTACGTTAAGACCGATGTAAGACTCTTTGATCAGCTGAGCCGCGAGATTCTGGGAAATCGTATGGGTGCGAGAGGGCCTCACCTGATTGAGCTATGTCTTAAGGTTGAGCAGCTCTACGCGGGTCCGCTGTATGTTCCCACCGGTTGCAATCCCACGTTCTTTACGCGCATGCGCCACATTATGCAATCCAAGTACATCGACTGCATGATTAGGGGAGCGAATGCCGCTCTCGAGGAGAATGACCTGCAATCGGCAATTTGGCTCGTGGAATCGGGGCTTCGCCAGGAGACGGCGCGCGAGGATATGGTTCGCTGCGCCATGCGCGTTTACGGCGCGGCGGGACGACGCCGCGATGTTGTCGAGTTATACAGCGGCCACATGCACCACCTGCGAGAGCAGGTTCAAGGTGTGCCCGAGCCGGAGACAAGGCGCCTGTATGAGCGCTTGGTCGAAGGCAGGCTCAAGCGCGTGCTTGTCGAGCGATAAAAAACGGGCGTCCGAATCAATCGGACGCCCGCAGGCTTGCTCGGTATGACCAGCCGGTTTTAGACGAGCTTGATCTTCTCGATGTCCTTGCGCGAGGACTCGCGATACAGCGAGAACTTGCGGCCGATGACCTGGACGACCTCGGCGTGGCAACGCTCGGCGAGCTCTTCGGCGGCCTCGCGGGCGGAAAGGCTGGAGCCATCGAGCACGGAGCACTTAACGAGCTCGTGCTTCTCCAGATAGGCGACTGTCTGCTCGACGGTGCCCTCGTTGACGTCGGACTTGCCGATGATGATGGCGGGGTTGAGGTGATGGGCCATGCTGCGAAGCTGCTTGACCTGTGCTCCTGTCAGTGCCATGGGTTCTCGCTTTCTATGTATGGGACGCCCCGCGACGGGGCCTTAATCTACGTGAGCTGTCCCACGATAGCGCAGGAACGGCGCGGTGTGGGGCGCGTTTGCCCAGTTCAAAAAGAATGCGGATGCCGAGTGAGTGGGCGGCGTGGGCTGCGAACAGGCTATGAGCTGGGCGCAGAGACCGGCTCCCATGCAATAAACGCCCAACGGACCTTGCGGACGTGGTCGAGCATATAGCGTCCCTGCGGCACGCCCTTGGAGCCCGGCTCACCGGCATGGGGGTTCTCAATCATGTGTTGAGCGATGTAGTCGCGCAGACGGTCGACCTTATCCTCGTTGCCATGCTCAAGCATGCGGGAAAAGTCCGCCACGCCCGCTTCAAGGCTGTCGAAGGTATCGCGACGAGGCGATTCAAAGTACGTAACCTGCGGCAGCGCACCCATCTGAATAAGGATGTTAAAGGCATACACAAAACCATTACTGCAGGTAACCGAGGCACCGATGGCGTTCATCAGGTGCAGATCATAGCGCGGGCTGGAGTTAGCGACCATCGTGACAGCACAACGCCGACGAGCCGTACGGTCAAGCTTGGCAAGTGCGCCTTTTAGGTTGGTCGTGGTGACAGAGCGACTGGCAAAGGCAACATCCACCGCTTTCGCGACCGGTCCAACCAAATCCCAATCATCATCCCAAGCAAGCTCAAGCGGCGTTATGCGCCTCTCGAGCCCGTAATACTCAATGCCGGCATCAAGCGTGCCCAGCATAGCGGGGGAGAAATCAGCGGCAATCACAGGATGCCCAGCCTGAGCAAGCGGAATAGCAATCGACCCAGCCCCACATCCCATATCCAGCGCCGACTCACCAGGCTCAAGAGCCAGCAATTTCATAAAATCCCGGGCATACGGAGCAGTCTCCAGTGGACGAAAATGCCGAGCCCGCTTATCCCATTCAAAAGAATCATCAGCCCGATGCCGAGCGGCCTGCAGACGCATCCATTCGCCATTCCAATCCGCAGAAAGCAGCTCAGAACGAGTATCCCCATCAACCACGGGCCAACCTCCTAGCAACAAAAAAGCGACTCCCCCCAAAAGAAGAGCCGCAACCAGCATATACCAGAAAAGAACCGTTCCAATGCCAAACCGCCGCACCAGCCAAGTGGTGCAGGAGCGAAGCAACTGCAACCGGGATAGACCCCAACTGAGGTCCCGTTGTGCGGGAGCCCCGGGGAGGGCAAATATATAAGGTCGATCGCGAGTTCCGCACGAGCCGGAGAGCACTTAATGTGCTCTCCGTGCGAGTCAGGACTGTCCGAGCAGGCGACCTTATATATTTGCCCTCCCCGGGGCTCCTCGCCAGTCCCCCTCAGCTAGTTCTTGAGCGAGTTCAGCGGAGCCGGGAAGCGTCCACCGCGGTGGGCAAGCACGGTGCCGGCGTTGGGGTTCACCGGCATGATGGGCGCACGGCCAAACAAGCCACCGTACTCGACGCAGTCGCCCACGCCCTTGCCGATGGCGGGAATCACGCGGACGGCCGTGGTCTTGTTGTTGATGACGCCGATGGCCATCTCGTCGGCGATGATGCCGGCGATGGTCTCGACCGGGGTGTCGCCGGGGATGGCGATCATGTCCAGGCCAACGGAGCACACGCAGGTCATGGCCTCGAGCTTCTCGAGCGAAAGCGCGCCGGCCTCGACGGCGGCGATCATGCCGGCGTCCTCGGACACGGGAATGAAAGCGCCCGAGAGACCGCCCACGCTGGAGCTGGCCATGACGCCGCCCTTCTTGACGGCATCGTTGAGCATGGCGAGCGCGCAGGTCGTGCCGGGGCCACCGCAGGTGCCCACGCCGATGATCTCGAGGATGCGCGCGACGGAGTCGCCGATGGCAGGCGTGGGAGCCAGCGACAGGTCGACAATGCCCTTCTCGACACCCAGACGATGGGCGGCCTCGCGGCTCATGAGCTCGCCGGCACGGGTGATCTTAAAGGCGGTCTGCTTAATCTTCTCGGCGACCTCCATCATCGATGCGGAATCGGGCAGCGTCTCCAGGGCTGCGGCCATAACGCCGGGGCCCGAGACGCCTACGTTGATGACGGCGTCGGCCTCGCCACCGCCGTGGACGGCGCCCGCCATAAACGGGGAGTCCTCGACCATATTGGCAAAGCAGACAAACTTGGAAGCGCCGACGGAATCCTGGTCGGCCGTGAGTTTGGCGGCATCGATGATGGTCTGGGCGGCCATGAGCACGGCGTCCATGTTGATGCCGGCGCGCAGGCTGGCGACGTTGACGCTGGAGCAGACGCGGCTGGTGGTAGCGAGCGCCTGAGGGATGGACTGGATGACGCGGCGGTCGGCGTCGCCGATGCCCTTCTGGACGAGTGCGGAGAAGCCGCCCAGGTAATCGATGCCGAGCGTCTCAGCCGCGCGGTCGAGGGCGTGCGCGATGGGGGTGAGGTCCTCATCCTTGCAGCACGCGGCGATCTGCGCCACCGGGGTGACGGAAACGCGCTTGTTGACGATGGGGATACCGTACTCGCGCTCGAGGTTCTCGGCGGTCTCGACCAGATGCTCAGCCGTGTGCGTCACGTGGTCGTAGATCTTCGTGCACATGCGGTCGAGGTTCTCGTCGCCGCAACCCATGAGCGAAACACCCATGGTGATGGTCCTGATGTCGAGGTTCTGCTCCTCAACCATGCCGCGGGTTTCCGCGATTTCTGCGGGCGTGATCGCCATCCTTGCGCTCCTATCTGCCAAAACGAGCATAGTCTTGTCTATTCTAACGTGCCGCACGTGCCAAGTGGCGCATGCGGCACGTTTTGGTGCTCGGTTGTTTCCGTTGTGTTACTGCCCAAAGACCTCTTCGGCGATGCGCGCGCTTTCGGCGGCGTCCTTGGCGTAGTAGTCCGCGCCGATCTGCTTGGCGTATTCGGGGGTGAGCACGGCGCCACCTACGATGATCTTGACACCCGGCACCTCGGCATGGAGCAACTTGATGGTCTCCTCCATGGCGACGACCGTGGTGGTCATAAGCGCCGAAAGACCGACGAGCTTGATGTCACGCTCCCGTACGGTCTTGAGCACCTCTTGCGGGTCGACGTCGCGGCCTAGGTCAAAGACGGTATAGCCGTAGTTATCGAGCAGCATCTTGACGATGTTCTTACCGATGTCGTGGATGTCGCCCTTGACGGTGGCCACGCAGATTTTGCCCTTGTCGGCAATCTCGCCGGCGGGCATCAGGCGCTTGATGGTGTCAAAACCCACGCGCGCGGCCTCGGCCGAGGCCATAAGCTGCGGCAAGAAGAACTTGCCCTGGTCAAAGAGGACTCCGACCTCATCGAGGGCGGGGATAAAGTGATTGTTGATGAGGTCCATGGCGTCATGGTCGGCCAGCAGGCGCTCGGTCTCGGCCGCGATTTCGCCCTTGCGGCCCGAGACGACCATGCGACGAATCGGGTCGTCGTTGCCGTCGATGCCGGCGGTGCCAGCAGCGGGCGCGGCGTCGGTCGATGCTGCCTGAGCCGCCGCCGGGTTCGCGGCGATCTTGTACGGATCGGTCCAGCCGGCGTAGCGCTCGATGTATCCGGTCGAGCCCTCGTCTTCAACGCTCAGCACGCGATAGCTGTAGACGGTATCCATAAAGCGCTTGGAGCCCGGGTTCATGATGGGGGCATCGAGACCTGCGCCAAAAGCGGCGGCCAAAAAGACCGAGCCCAGCAGCGGGCGGGCAGGCAGGCCAAAGCTGATGTTCGACACGCCGAGCGCGCATTTGACGCCCAGACGTTCCTTGCACAGGGACATGGCGCGCAGGATCTGCTCGGCCTGGCGTTGATTGGTCGAGGCGGTCATGACCAGGCAGTCGATGAGGATGCGGTCCGGGCCGATGCCGTAGCGGGCAGCCTCGGCCACGATGCGCTCGGCGATGGCGAAGCGAGCCTCGGCGGTATCGGGGATGCCGCCTTCGTCGAGCGTGAGGCCGACGACGTTGGTGCCGTAATGGGCGACCAGCGGAAAGATCTCATCCATGATCTGCTGTTTGCCATTGACCGAGTTGATGATGGGCTTGCCGGCGTAGCGGCGCACGGCGGCCTCGACGGCCGTGGGGTCGGTGGAGTCGATCTGTAGCGGCAGCAGCGTGGAGCCCTGGAGCTGCTCGGTCGCCTGCTGGATGATCTTGACCTCGTCGATCTCGGGCAGGCCCACGTTGACGTCCAGGATGTCGGCGCCCTGTTCTTGCTGGCTGATGCCCTGACTCACGACGTAGTCCAGGTCGCCGTCGCGCAGGGCCTGCTGCAGGCGCTTTTTGCCGGTGGGATTGATGCGCTCGCCGATGACGGCGATCTTGTGGCCGTCGCAGGGAAGGTCTACGACCGTCTGGGCACTCGTGACCGACATGCTGGGCTTGCGGTGGCGCGGGCTGGGCGTGTGGTTGTCGATAAGCGTGCGCAAGGCCGCCATGTGCGTGGGCGTGGTACCACAGCAGCCACCCACGACGCTCACGCCGTCCTCAATCATGCCGGCGACGGCCTCGGCGTACTCGGGTGCCTGGATATCAAAGACGGTATTGCCGTCATCGTCCACGCGGGGCAGTCCCGCATTGGCCTGCACCATAACGGGCTTGTCCGTAACGGTGAGCATGCGTGCGGCGAGCCCTCTGAGCTCGGCCGGTCCCTGGCTGCAGTTGATGCCCAGGACATCGGCGCCGATGGCGTCGAGCGTGATGGCGGCAACCTCGGGACTTGTGCCCAGGAAGGTGCGACCGTCTTCCTCAAAGGTCATGGTGGCAAAGACGGGCAGGTTGGAGTTCTCGCGGCAGGCGAGGACGGCCGCCTTGATCTCGGCAAGGTCGGTCATGGTCTCGATAATAAAGAGGTCCACGCCCGCATCGACGCCGGCGCGCACTTCCTCGGCAAAGAGGTCGTAGGCCTCGTCGAAGCTCAGGGTGCCCAGGGGGCGAAGCAGCGCGCCGATGGGGCCGATGTCGCCGGCGATGTAGTGGGCACCGGCCGCGCGGGCGCAAGAGACCGCGGCGGCAAAGACATCTGCCACGGTGGCGGTGCCATCGAGCTTGTGCGCGTTGGCGCCAAAGGTGTTGGCGGTGATCACGTCGCAGCCGGCCTCGACGTACTGACGCTGAATATCGGTAATGACCTGGGGCTCCTCAAAGTTGAGCAGCTCGGGCAGGGCGCCGGCCTTCATGCCGGCCGCCTGTAACATGGTGCCCATGCCGCCGTCGAACAGCAGATGCCCCGTGCCCTCGATGGCGGCGCGCAGGCGATCGTCCTTAATGCGAAGGTCATCGATCGTGCGCGTTTTGTACGCGGCACCGTTGCAGCGCGCAGCATTGACGGGTGCCGCCAGCGCGGCACCGTCCAGATCATGAGTGATAAGCGGAGTAAACATCGATGGCTCCTAATGGCTGGAATAGCAGGTGGTGTGGGCGGCGCGGAAGCGGCAGTGCTCGCGCATGCGGCAGATATTGCAGGTGGGGCGGCTCTGGGCGTCGTGGACTTCGCCGTCGAACAGACCAATCACTGCGGTCACGCTCTTGGTGGGCATGAGCAGGCTGGTGGGGGTGACGGTAAGTCCAATGAGGCGCGTGGCATTGAGTGCATCCACGATCGAGCGCTGGGCAGAGAGCGGGCAGTCGCCATAGCCGGGACTGAAGCGCCAGTTGCCGGCGAGCCCGTGTGCAGCGGCTGCAGCCTTGACCTGCTGGTCCATCTGCTCGACGGCGGCCTCCACATAGGCAGAGCATGCGGCGTCGAGCACGGCGCCTTCCAGGGGTTGCTGGGCTCCCGTGGTGCGCAGACGGCGTTCGGCAGACATCCCGAGGGTGCAGGCCATGAGCGCCGCCAGGCGGGCGTCTTTGAGATGTCGATAGATATCACGACCCCGCAGCTCAACATTGGTGCCAACCAAGCGGATGCAGGGCTCGCCCTGCTCGTCGACGCCCGTGGCATCGACGGCAAACACGCGTCGCACGCCGCGGGGCTCGATATCCAGCTCTAGGCGCTCGACTACAAGCTCAATTCGTCGTGACAGCTCGGGCTCAATCTGCTGGCCGCCGTAGCCCAGATACCGCAGCATCTCGGCACGGTCGACACGAGGGCGGTGGGCAGCGTCGATACGGTAAAGCGCCGGCGACGCAAGGTCGGCCGGCACTTCAACAACGGTTGTATCGACGTGCGGTTTTTCCATTACCCCAGGCGCTCCATAATGGTCGCGGCGATTGCAGGACGGTTCATAGTGTACAGGTGCAGACCGTCGGCACCGTGCTCCTTAAGGTCGCAAAGCTGACGAGCAGCATAATCTACACCGGCTGCCTGCAGGCTCTCGGGGTCGTTCTCGTACTTGGCGAGAATCTTGATGACGGGGGAGGGCAGCGACGCGCCGCACATAAAGACCATGCGGCTGATCTGTGACTTGCCCATAAACGGCATGATGCCCGCGGTGATAGGCACGGTGATGCCGGCCTTGTCGGCAAGCTCGCGAAAACGGTAGAAGCACTCGTTATCAAAGAAGAGCTGTGTCACAAAGAAGCTCGCGCCGGCGTCCTGTTTTTGCTTGAGGTGTTCGACCGAGAGGTTGAGATCCTCACAGGCAATGTGGCCCTCGGGGTAGGCTGCGGCGCCCACGCAAAAGCCGGCGTCGACGAGCTCGGGGATGAGGTCGCGGGCGTAGGCGTAGTCGGAGGCGGGCTTGTCGTCCTCGGTCGCGCCGGCAGGGAGATCGCCACGCAGGGCCAGAATGTTTTCAACGCCGGCGGTGCGATACTCGTCGATCTTGGCGGCGATGTCGGCGTGGGTGCGGCCCACGCAGGTGAGGTGTGCCACCGAGGGCGTGTCGAATTCGCTCGAAATCATATGCGCGATGGGGGCGGTGGTGGCACCGTTGCCCGAGCCGCCGGCCGAGCAGGTGACCGAGACAAAGCTCGGCGAAAGCTTGCACAGATTGCCTGCTACTTCGCGAGCCGTGTCGAGGGTCAGCTCGCCCTTGGGCGGGAACATCTCAAACGAAATGGGCGCGGTGCCCTGGGATGCTGCCTGCTTAAAAACCTCGTCGACGCGCATATCGTGCTCCTCTAGATACGTAATAGTGTGATGTGTTGTAAGGATTCTACAGCACCACTGTGCCACGGTGGAGTTTCACTCGCTATTTGAGGATACCAATCAAAGATGCCTTGCTATCGGCTTTCTCTATAACAGAGCGGCTAATCTAGGCACGGACTATAAAGACTGGTATCTGATGCAAAATACCAGTTAATAGAGCTCCATCCCAAATTGACTACCCTTAAACCATGGGGAGAGGTCTGCAATTTGTACAGTTGATTGGCTGTTGAGGGTGGCAACGCCGCCTCGATAGGGTAACCTCATTGATTGGTTTCGCGACAGCAACATAACGGTAATGTCGCGGAAACACGGCGAGTCTAAGCTATGACTCGTTCGTTAGTAATCAACACCGCATCTCACGCGGTGCCGATACGAAGGGAGTTCCGTATGGCCGAACTTACTGACCGCTTCGGGACCATGGTGTTCTCTGAGGAAGTCATGAAGGACTACCTCCCCAAGGACATTTGGAAGCGCCTTGCTGCAACCCTCGAGGACGGTGAGCCGCTCGACCTGGATGTGGCCAACGCCGTTGCCCACGCCATGAAGGTCTGGGCCATCTCCAAGGGCGCGACGCACTACGCGCACTGGTTCCAGCCGCTTTCGGGCATTACTTCCGAGAAGCACGACAGCTTCCTCGAGCCCAACCACGACGGCACCGCCATTACCAAGTTTACGGGCAAGAACCTCATCCAGGGCGAGCCCGATGCCTCCAGCTTCCCCAACGGCGGCCTGCGTGCCACCTTCGAGGCCCGTGGCTACACCGCCTGGGATCCCACCAGCCCTGCCTTTATCAAGGACGATGTCCTGTGCATCCCCACGGCTTTCTGCTCCTACACGGGCGAGGCCCTGGACAAGAAGACCCCGCTGCTGCGCTCCATGACCGCGCTCTCGCGTGAGTCCAAGCGCGTTTTGGCGCTGTTTGGTAAGACCCCCAAGAAGGTCGTTCCTTCCGTGGGCGATGAGCAGGAGTACTTCCTGATCAAGAAGGACGCTTACCGCAAGCGCAGGGACCTGGTCATCACCGGCCGCACCCTCTTTGGTGCTGCTCCCTGCAAGGGCCAGGAGCTCGAGGAGCACTACTTTGGCGCTATCCGCCCCACCGTCTCGGCCTATATGAAGGACCTGGACGATGAACTGTGGGCGCTTGGTATTCCCGCCAAGACCAAGCACAACGAGGTCGCTCCTTGCCAGCATGAGCTCGCCCCTGTCTATGGCGAGGTCAACGAGGCCATCGACCAGAATCTGGTCATGATGGAGAAGATGAAGCTCATCGCCTCCCGTCACGACTTGGTCTGCCTGCTGCACGAGAAGCCCTTCGAGGGCATCAACGGTTCGGGCAAGCACAACAACTGGTCGCTTGGCACCGAGTCCGAGAACCTGCTCGACCCGGGCGACACCCCGCTCGACAACCTGCAGTTCATCGTCTTCCTCACCGCGGTGATCGAGGCCGTCGATAACTATCAGGAGCTCTTGCGTGCCTCCGTTGCCTCGGCCGGCAACGATCATCGTCTGGGCGCCAACGAGGCTCCTCCGGCGATTATGTCCATCTTCCTGGGCGACCAGCTTACCGAGGTCGTCGAGAAGATCATCGATGGCAAGGCTTCCGTCCATGCCACGCGCGGCGTGCTCGACCTGGGCGCCGATACCCTGCCCAAGCTGATGCAGGACAACACCGACCGCAACCGCACCTCCCCGTTCGCCTTCACCGGCAACAAGTTCGAGTTCCGTGCCTGCGGCTCCGAGCAGAACGTCTCCGACTCCAACCTGGTGCTCGATGCCGCCGTGGCCAAGTCGCTCAAGTCCTTCGCCGACGCACTCGAGGGTACGCCCGAGGATAAGTTCCAGGACGCCGCGCTCGAATACTGCAAGAAGGTGCTGACCGATCACCAGCGCATCCTGTTCTCCGGTGACGGCTACTCCGATGAGTGGCCCGTCGAGGCCAAGAAGCGAGGCCTTGCCAACAACAAGACCACGGCCGACGCCCTGCCCGCCTTTGTTTCCGATAAGGCTATCGCGCTCTTTGAGGAGACGGGCGTCCTGACTAAGGCCGAGGCCCAGTGCCGCTACGACTGCAAGCTTGAGAAGTACAACAAGCTCATGAACATCGAGGCTACTACGATGGTTCGCGAGGCGCGTCGTACCTATCGCCCGGTCATTACCGCCTATGCCACCAAGGTCGCGAAGGGCCTTGAGACTATTCGTGCCGCCGGTGCCGAGGCCGCCATGCAGTGCGAGCAGAACACGCTCAACAAGCTCTGCAACGGTATCACCACCATCAACGACTCCATTAAGGCGCTCGACGCCGTGCATCAGAAGGCCGAGGCCCTCGATGGCCAGGAGCAGGCCAATGTGTATGCACACGAGGTCGTTCCCGCTATGGATACGCTGCGCGCCGCCGTGGATGCCATGGAGGAGATCGTGGCCGCCGACTACTGGCCGGTCCCGACCTACGACGACATCCTGTTCTACGTGTAGAACGTAACTGACATATCGTCACGGTATTGAGCCGGGGTCCGCATCGCGCGGGCCCCGGCTTTTTGTTTGCGAAGGACGCTTTGGAGTCCGTTTTGCAACTGATTCACCCACGCAATAAGGGGTCGTGGGCAAAAAACGTCAAATATGAGTACTGTCACAAGTCCCGTAGCATTATCTTTTTGCAAAATATGCAGTGTTACGCAACATATGTCCAAGTACTCAGCTGATAAGCGCCTTTAATTCTTCCGCCGTAGGACCCCTGGCGTCTAAATCGCCTTCTGATGGCATGAAATCGCTGTTACTAAATTGGTAATATTACTCATATTTGCTATTTTTTGCCCACGGGCCTTGCGATGATGCCGGGATTCGCACCCTGTCGGGTTCGAATCCCGGCACATGGGTAGCAAAAAGCCCGCCACCGCGATGAACTGCCTCCCATTTCTTGGACATGAGAAATGGGAGGCTTTCTTTATGCGCG